>DATESF010000036.1:0-16509 GCA_035271005.1 Candidatus Methanomethylophilaceae archaeon
GGTAGACTAAAGGATATGATAAACCGCGGTATACTGGATCTTTCTGAGATAACTGAAGTCGTTATCGACGAAGCTGATCGTATGCTCGATATGGGTTTCGCTGATGAACTTAATTACATAATGGATGCCGTTCCAAGGGAAAGGCACACTTTACTGTTTTCGGCTACCATGCCTAACAGTATCAAGCGCATAGCATTCAATAGGATGCAGGACCCTATGGAGATCAGTGTTTCCAGGGATGAACCAGTTTCCGATTTAGTTACGCAATATTGGGTTCCCGTATCTAGAAACGCTAAGATCGAAAGACTTGAAGTTATTCTAAGAAACGGATGTCCAAAGACTGTTGTTTTCTGTCAAACCAAGAGAATGGTTGACATGCTTGCAGATATTCTTGGTCGTGGTACTAAGACTGGTACTTTACATGGTGATATGCCGCAGGCTAAGAGGGAGAGAACCATACGCAGTTTCAGGAACGATCGTTTCCAGGTCCTTATAGCAACTGACGTTGCAGCAAGAGGCCTAGACATCAATAACATTGATCTAGTGGTCAATTACGATGTGCCTAATGATTCTGAAAGTTACCTTCACAGGATTGGTCGTACCGGTCGTGCAGGAAAAGAAGGTGTTGCTGTTACATTCGCAACTAAGCAGGAAGAATATCATATTAGGCATTACGAAAAAGAGACTGGTAAGAGAATCAATAAGGCAAGGGCTGAAGACATACCCTCTGCAGGAACCATGGTAATAGAGGAATTCGATAGAGCGGCACCAAGAGCCCCAAGAAATATACCAACTGGTCCTAGGACAGAGAATAAGAAGTATGTTAGGCCGACTATTGCAACTACCGAAGACGGAAAGAAGATGGTCGTTTTGCAGATCAACTTAGGTCGCGATGACGGTTTCAACAAGGCTCAGATATCTGACCTGGTTAAAAGTGTTGGAAAGTTAGACGACGGGATCGTTGGTAACGTTGGACTAGGAAGATCTAAATCTTTCATAGAGGTCCGTGCGGACAACAGTAATCAGGCCATAGAGACAATGTCTGAATATCGTCACCAGAAGAAGGATGTTCTAATGGAACGTGCTCCAGAAAAGCCAAGATACCAGACTAAAAAGCCTAAGAGAAATTACAGGTAATTTTTCTAACCAGTTAAAAACATTTTAACTTAATTTCTGGACCTGCTTAGCAGTGTTCCAGAACATTTACCATTTTTAAAAAATAAAGTTATGTCGCAGAGATTTACTCTGCGACAAATTAAATTTAGACTTTGTTAAGTCTTTGTAACATCTTGACGACAGCGTCCAATGCGTTGCGCCCCATCTCGATGCGGTCCATAGCCTGAAGTTTTGTCTCTCCTGGCCCGGAGATTCCAAGTCCTACTGGCTTATTGTATTCTAACGAAAGATCGGTGATCTTTCTAGCGGTCTGTGCCATGATAACTTGGTCATGATCAGTCTCGCCTTTGATCACAGCGCCGATAGTTATTATGGCGTCTATGTCGTCTCTCTGTATGAGATTCTTAACAGCCAACGGTATATCGTATACACCAGGCACAAAGAACTCTTCTACGATCTTTACACCAAGGAAGTCTGCTTCTGCTTTTGCTCTCTGTATCATCATTGATGTGACGTCGAAGTTAAATTCGGCGGCTACTATTGCTATTCTGTATTCTTTCATAATTTCACCTTATATTAATTGGGCCCGCGTCTTCGAACCCTTGTCTCTGGCCAGTGCCTGCCTGAGCAGTCATCTTTTCAGGAGCGAAGATAAGATTGTACGTGTTTATTGCGTGTTCTCTTGATCTCGCGTCTGCCAGAGTAGCCAGTTCCCTGTCGTCCTTAGCTTCGTCTATGTGAACGAAGACTTCTATTATGTGCGTGTTCGTCATCAGCTGAGCCCGTATAAGGCCTGTAGAGGCTTCGTGGGCACACGTCTTGTCCTTGTCTTGGGGGCCCGGCATACCTAAAGCCATGACTATGTCGCATTTCTTATCTTCAATAAGTTTTTTACATGCTACTGGAAGATCTTTTACTCCAGGTACAGTATAGCGTAATATGCGATATCCTGTACCAGTTTTTTCTAACTCGTCAATAGCTGCTTTACCCATATCATAACGGGCAAAGGTAGTATCTGCGATACCGATAAGTTTCATAAATCAGTCTCCATTGAGTTGATTCTGCTTATTATTCTTCTGGTGGCTGCAAGATCTTCAGCACATTCAGTTGCCCTGCATACTTTTATTCCAGTCAATCCTAAGTCCTCAAGATCTTTTAAAAGTTTTAATTCATCGAAATGTTGATCGAATCCAAGAACTATTACGTCTGGATTAATCTCTCGAACAGTTTTAAAAATATCGCCATCTTTTCCTAAAACGGCTTTGTCTACAGGTTTAAGCGATCTGACTATGCGAACTCGCATATCTTCCGGAGTAATCGGCTCATGCTTTTTTTTTCTAACTGTACTGTCACAAGCTACGACAACAACAAGTTCATCGCCATGGGACTTTGCCTGTTCAAGATATGAGATATGTCCCGTATGAATTATATCAAAGACTCCGGAGGCCATGACACGGGTCATTAAGAATTCCTTCCAGTCTTCTTTTTGAACTCTTCCCATTTTCTTATAACTTGCTCTCCGGTAACGAATTCAATATTATTGGTTTCGGCAAACTTCATTACGTCTTTTTTAGTCATAGACCTACCGTCGTCGCCCATCATCTCACATATCGTCGCTGATGGACTAACGCCTGCCATGTACATCATAGCAGTACAAAGTTCGGTATGCCCTTTTCTTTTGGTAAGTATATTTTCTGTAGCGTTCAAAAGATGTACGTGACCAGGGGATCTGAATTCTTTACCTAAGTCATCAATAATTTCCGAATCAGGTTTATTTTGGAAAATAACTTCGGCATATCGAGATATCGTTAGAGCACGGTCTCTATCAGTTATGCCAGTATATGTTTTTCGATGATTGATAGTTATACCAAAAGACGATTTAGTATTGTCATAAGGTATGTCGTTAGGAGCCATAGTTCTCAATAAAGGAAAACGACTGGAATCATCGTAATAGACATCAGCCATATAGGGAAGTCCAAGATCCCTTGCTCTGTCGAACGGCGTAGTGGTACAAACCAGTCCTCCAGCGTTCTTTCTCATAGACATTATGATTTCATACGTTACAAACTGTGAAGCAACAGTGATGTCTGTTTCGCCCTCTCGGTCATCGAAATCGTATACAAGCACGACTTTACCCTGCCTTATGTCTTCCAGGGCTTTTTCAAAATTCATTTAATCACCAACAACCCTATCAAAGCAATAGCATAAAAAAACTATTGGTAATGTACCATCTTTTTTGTAGATGATAATCAACGTGTATTCTTAACAAAAGAATAACAGTTTAAATATGTGCATGGATTGAGAACATCAATGTCAGAAGGGAAGAATATGAAGAGTGCCGTTCTCTTCAAACAGACTGTCAGTTTTCCTGAGCAGATAGAAATAGCTATGGGAAAAGATCTTCCTGAGATTCCCAAAGCCGACAAAGTATGCATTTGCGGTATGGGCACATCTGCACTTGCCGGTGAGATACTTGCAGATTTTACAGATGGTACGGCAGATATGCCATTATATGTGATAAGAAGAACAGAATTTCCTAACTGGGTAGATGAGAACACTTGGATTATTCTTGTAAGTTATTCTGGAAACACTAGAGAGACGTTAACGGCTTATGATGAAGCTATTCGTAGAAAGTGCAAAATCATATGCGTATCATCAGGCGGAGATCTTTATTCAAAATGTCTTAATCGTAAAGATATCGCTGTGTCGCTTCCTGGAGGAATGCAATCCCGTGTCGCTTTAGGCAGTATGTTAGGATGTCTCGCATCCATTTTAGAAGTCATGGGCGTTTGCACGGCCAAAACAGAATTAGAAAAGATTGTTCCAATTCTTAAAGAAGAACGAGATAATATAATCAAAGAAGGTAACGATATTGCTAGGGACATAGCGTTAAAACTTGTTGACAAGATTCCTGTAATATACAGTCTCGCTAATATGCGTTCTTCAGCCATAAGATGGAAGACTCAAATCAATGAAAATTCAAAGAACATATCATTTTGTGGTTCGATACCAGAGTTCAATCACAACGAGATAGTTGGTTGGACTGATGATTCCGTTAATAGTCAGAATTTTGTTCCTGTTATGTTGTACGATGACAACGCTTCGGATATGATTAAAAGTATGACGGACACGTCAATCAGTATTCTATCAGATAAAAATCTTGATATTATTACTCATCACGTGGAAGGATCCAACAATCTTGAAAAGAATCTCAAGTGTATAATTCTCGGAGACATCGTTTCTATTTATTTGGCAGACTTAAGTGGTACTGATCCGGTAACAGAAAAACCCATCAGAGAAGTCCGCGATCGAGCTAATATGTCTCCGTAATTAGCAATCCTTTTTTTACCGTGTAGACGTTACTTAGTTTGATAACATGACTCGAGAGGATGCAAAATACATCAGACAGCAGGTAATGAATCATAACAAATGGTTCGAAGAATCCATTCCGATGATCGCTTCCGAGAACCTTATGAGCCCGTTGGCGAAAGAAGTTCTCATTTCAGATTTCGCAGACAGGTATGCTGAAGGTCTTCCAGGAAAGCGTTACTATCAGGGTAACACCTTTGTAGATAAAGTTGAAATCAAAGCCACAGAGCTTGCAAAAAAACTGTTCGGTGCTGATTTCGCTGACGTTAGGCCTATTTCAGGAACTGTAGCCAACATGGCAATTTTATTTGCTTTTGCTGAACCTGGGGATACTATAACGACTTGCGCGTTAGCTCAGGGTGCACACATATCTACATGCGAGTTCGGAGCTTTCGGTCAGAGGGCCGTAAATTCAGTTAATTACCCGTTCAACGAAGAAAATATGAATATCGACGTTGACGGAACCATTAAGCTACTCAAGAAAGTTAAACCGAAAGTTGCTCAATTTGGACTTTCAGTATTTCTGTTTCCTCCGCCGCTTAAGGAGTTACAGGACACGTTCAATGAGATTGACTGTCTCGTATGGGAAGACTGCGCTCACGTACTAGGATTAATTGCAGGTGGCCAGTTCCAAGATCCTCTTCGCGAGGGTGTTAACATAATATCCTCATCTACTCACAAGACGTTCCCAGGACCTAACCACGGATTGCTTTTAGGTTCTAACCTTACGGAGGAACAAGAGAAGAAGCTCCAGAAGGCTGTGTTCCCTGGAGTCACTTCTAGTCATCATCTACACGCTATGGCGGCTCTTGCAGTAACTTTGGCAGAGATGGATGTCTTTGCTAAGGATTACGCCGCACAGGCATGTAAGAACGCTCGTCAGCTTGGAGAATCTCTATACGAACTTGGAATTCCGGTTCTATGTCCTGATTTAGGCTTTACTAGATCTCACGCCATAGCTGTTGATGTATCTGAATTCGGTGGAGGAAAGGACTGCGCTCAGCTCTTAGAGGATGCAAACATGATCTGCAACAAGAACATGCTTCCTAGAGACACAAGCGCTGTACGTCCGTCTGGGCTTAGATTAGGTTCTCAGGAAATGACTCGCGTAGGTATGAAAGAAAGCGAAATGAAAGAAGTTGCCGAGCTCATAGCACGCGTTGTTAAAAATAAAGAAGATCCTGCCAAAGTTAAGGCGGATGTCAAGGCGTTTAAGAAGCAGTTCGACAAGATTCAATTCTGTTTCAACGCTGGAGAGCCTGCGTACGAGTATCACAAACTCGTTCCTTGAGATTAAACTCTTTACCCGCGCATCGCGCGGGTACAAAACATCTTAAAGAAAAATTTTGATTACTATATGGTGAATTAATATGGGTTTTATGGATAAAATTACTGCAGGGGTTAAGAACGTAGATAGCAAGATTGGTGCTGGAATTGACGAAAGTAAATACAACAGCAAAATTTACGAACTTAAAAAAGAAATAGATGAAATGAAGTCTAAATTAGGTGACAGGATATATCAAGCCTTTTTAGATGGCAAGAAATACGATCACAAGCCATGTTGCGAAAAGATAAAGGCAAATTACGCAAATATCGAAGACATAGAGAAAGAAAAGCAAAATATGCTGGATGCTTCTGCCGCCGAACGTGAAAAGAATCGCGAAGAAGCAAAAACTAAAAAAGAATAAACATTAAAACGACCAGAAATCACTGGTCGTTCTACTTTCTTTATATTAAGGTAGGACTAAATTTATTAACTATGTGTTAATACAGGACATAATGATTTCTGGCAATCGCGAGGATTATCTCATCGAGATTCTACGCATGACAAAAGGCGAAGGTAAGGTAAAGACCAACGATCTCGCTAATAAATTGAAAGTTTCTCCTGCCAGTGTATCTGAGATGATCAAAGTACTTTCAGATGAAGGTTTTGTAAAGTATGCGAAATATCGTGGTGCCGAGTTGACTTCTAGCGGTCTAGAATACGCAAGAAAACTTCGCAGAAAGCACGATCTCATGGAGCGTTTCCTTATTGATGTTCTGGATATGGAACAGGGAGCAGCTCATGATGAAGCTCATAAAATGGAACACGCAATATCTGACGACTCTGCTCACAGGATATGCCGTATCATCGGAGCTCCAACAAATAACGATTGCGAATCGTGTATCGATTACGACGCTTCTAAAGAAGGTTGTAGAACCAACACAAGGTTAAGTGAGATGAAACAAGGCGAGTCTGGAATAATTTCCCATCTAAGGTGTGAAGAGCCAGCCACAGTAAAAAAATTAATCTCTCTAGGTTTCGTTCCTGGAAGAGAAGTGTGCATTCACAGTAACATTTCAAAGTGTGGCCCTAAGGTCATTAATATCGGCAATGCAACATTTGCACTAGATTCAAAGACTGCTTCTTCTGTTTTTGTGGAACTAGGTGATGATTAATGCAGGATGGAATGTTTACTGCGGCCCTCGTTGGACAACCCAACGTAGGTAAATCGTCTCTCTTCTCAAGATTAACTGGAGTAGGAGTAATATCTTCGAACTATGCAGGTACTACGGTAGAGATAGATGAAGCCGTAATAGTAAGGAAAGGTAACAAAGTACGCATTTACGATCTTCCAGGTACGTATAGCATGTCTGGAAACTCGGACGACGAAAATGTTGTTCTTAAGATGGTAAAAAATCCAGATATTGATTCTATAATAGTCGTAGCCGACGCGACTAATTTACAAAGCAGCCTAGTCCTATGTATGGAAGTTATAGAACTTGGACTTCCAATAATACTGGCGATAAATAAGGTTGACGAAGCGTATAAGAAATTTGATACCGATTTCAAAGCACTGGAAAAAATATTAGGTGTTTCAGTAATCCCAGTTTCAGCTAAGACTTCTGAAGGCGTCGACGCTCTTGCGGATGCTGTCTGTGACGGACTTGGAAAAAAATCTTTATTCAAGGTTCTATACAATGATAATTTGGAGTCAGCGATATCCAAGTTGATTCCTTTATTGGGGTCTACAAGATTTGATTCTCGTGGAACAGCAGTTAAATTAATGGAAGGCACGAAGTCTTTTGTCGATGATGTTGACGCAGATGTAGCTAATATTGCTGTAAAAATTAGAGATGCTTACGAACTGGATCATGACGAATCATCTGACGTTGCGATAGCTAGAGACAGATATTCTTTTTCTGATGCTACGGTAAGAAAAATACAGTTTAGAGATACTAGTGCAATGACGCGCAAGGACAAGTTGTCCGAGATATTGATTACTCCCTCAACTGGAATACCGATTCTTATTGGCGTAATGCTGACTATATTCTTAGCCATCATTTATGTAGGTTCATTCTTAGACGAAATCGTTGAGAGTACTTACGAATTCCTTGTAGGAAATACGTTGATCGATTTCGGTCTAAATCATGGCGGAGAGTTAGGCGAGACGATAATGAAAGGAATAAATGGAAGTATTCTTGCCATTTTCACTCTTGTTATTCCGTACATCCTGGTATTCTACATAATGTTGGGTATTTTAGAGGATACGGGTTATCTTCCTAGAGCGGTTGTTCTATTAGATAGGACAATGCATCGTTTTGGACTTCACGGTGGAGCGTTTATTCCAATGATGGTCGGTCTCGGATGTAATGTGCCAGCAATAATGGCTACTCGTTCAATACAATCTCGTCGTGAAAAAATAATTGTAACGACTCTAATCGTAATATGTGTACCATGTTCCGCTCAATTAGCTATAATATTCGGTATCGTCGGACAATATTCTGGTGTTCTTTACTCATTTGCTATATTGGCTGTCGTTCTAGCATTAATGTTCGTTATGGGATTAACGATCAATCGTCTTCTCAAAAAGGAACCTTCCAATCTTGCTATGGAGATACCTGATCTCGAATGGCCCACGGCAAAGAACGTTTTATTCAAAACTTGGGATAGGATAAAGGATTTCTTCTACATCGCGTTTCCATTGATTGTAGTAGGAAGTATATTGTTAGAAATAGCATTGAATTACAATCTTCTCGACTTCATAATCAATCCGTTCTCATTCCTTACGGTAGTTATGCTAGGTCTCCCTGCGTCGTTAATAATAGCGTTTATAGCAGGTGTACTTAGAAAAGAGATGGCTCTTGCTATGCTGGTAGCAATAGCAGGAACCGTTACTCTTTCAGATTTCATGACTCCTGATCAATTCTTCATATTTGGTCTCATTATGGCTATATACATGCCTTGTTTGGCAACCGTAGCAGTAATGTGGCGTGAAATTGGATGGAAAGAGACAATCGTCGTATCTGCATTATCTGTAGGTACTGCGATAGCTATCGGATCGATCGCAAATCTGTTACTGACGATATTCTAATCAGCGATGGGTATAGATGGCTTGAATATCGTCTGCAGATTTACTGGCGATTCGGACAAAACCAAATCTCTCGAATTGAACAGTATCGCCTTTCTCTTCCAGTATAGATTTTTCTGTCAAACCATTAACGAAAGTACCGTCAGGCATCAGAACTCTTGTCTTTATGCTGTCGCGACAGACCCATTGTACAGCATGCACTCCTTTTTTAAGAACAGATTTATTTTTGCCGTCGTATATTGCCGGTGTGCCGTATTTTATGTCGCACAAATCCTTGAGTCTAATTTCTCCCAAATTGCAGAATTCTTTGGAGTCCTTTGCTGATATGAAGATGGTGTTGCTGCCGTCAACATTATAGTTGCGCTTTCCTCTTTCTGGGTGATCAGGGTGCATAGCGGCGCATCCGCATATTGCATCAGTGCCAGATATGTCGTATCGCACAGGATCCTGAACAAAGAAATATCTGTTTGATTCAGTATCGATAATGTCCCTATTCATTCCGTAAAGGTTGTCCCAAGCAAATTGAATGTCTACTGATTTCATTCCAGCTTCGACCCAATAACGTCTCAAAGCCTCAGGGCGAATACCTCTGCATTCTAATGCCCTGACTGTACCAGTACGTACGTCATCCCATCCAGAATATTCGCAATTTTTTATGCTTTGTCTGATAACTGAGGTTTTCAACACAGCATCTGGAATGTTAACCAGTCCATAATGATAGTATGCAGGTTTTTTCCATCCAAAATAGTCGAAAATGTACTCTTGTCTATTCGTATTATTAAGATGATCCTTTCCTCTTATTACGTGAGTCATTCCCATAAGGTGATCGTCTATCGCTACGGATAGATTCATCATAGGATATGCACGATATTTATCTCCTGTAATAGGGTGTGGGTGTTCTACTATTCGTAGGGCGACAAAATCTCTAACTGCTGGATTTGGATGATTCAAATCAGTTTTTATGACAACTACAGCTTCCCCTACGTTGTAACCGCCGTTTAATATCATCTCGAACCTTTCTAATTGCACATCTACAGGAAGTTCTCTACACGGACAGGCTTTGCTTTTTTCCTTAAGGCCACGCCATTCGTCTCCGTCACATGTGCATACGTAAGAGTGCCCCATTTCAACGAGTTTTCTTACATATTTGTAATAGATATCGAACCTGTCTGATTGTACGTAGGTTTCATCAATTTTTACTCCAAGCCAATCGAGGTCCTCAGCTATCATCCTGTACGCTTCAGGATCTATCTTCTCAGGATTGGTGTCCTCTATTCTAAGTATAAGTTTTCCGCCGTACCTTTTGATATATTCGTCATTCAAAATTGCAACTCGTGTATGGCCTATGTGTAGTGGCCCAGATGGTCCTGGAGCAATACGCATAATTACTCCATTCTCAACATTATCAAGTTCGGGAAGTTCATAGACTCGTTCTTGTTTCTCTTTTACTAAAAGTGTAGGGTCAATTTTTTCTAGTTCAGCTATCTGATTGTCGAGACCCATAGCGTTAATTTCTGAAACAATAGAATTTATGAGTTCTCCAATCTCTTTAGACTTGGACCTGTATTCGGGAAATCCTCCGAGGATCCTGCCTATAACGGCTTTAGGGTTTGCAGTCCCTTTAAAAAAAATCGCATTTTGTAACGCGAATTTTCTGATCTCGTCTCTAAGGCAGTCTAATGTCATAACTTTAGAATTCTGGTGCTTATATAAATCGTTGATTGCTTCTTACTCAGTTTAAATAAATACCATTGATACAATCTGCGACCTATGACAGTCAAGGATTCACTCGTAACGTTCGACACAATATCGAAAAGTGTCAACCCCGATTCAAGCGAGACTACTGAAATTCTTATCGGAAATCAGAACAAGACCTTCTATTTCACCGATCTAAACGGATGCAAGGCAGCGGGAAACCTTTTTTCCACCAGGGAAAAGATGGCTCAAGCTTTAGGAATATCTTTAGCTGATATTGTTAAAGTCATGACTTCTGCAGTTGGTTGTCCCGAATGCTGTAAAGAAGTAAAAAACCCAGCTTTCAGAACTAAAAATCCTGACGTAGATTTAATGAAGTTACCGATACCAAAATATTATCCTAACGACGGAGGTCGCTACATATCGTCGGGCGTAATTGTGGCCGAATGGAACGGCATCAAGAATGTATCATTTCACAGGATGATGATTGTAGATTCTGACACGATTGCTGTTAGGCTTGTACCAAGACATCTCTATACGATGTTCAACGAAGCGAAAAAGAAGGGTGAAGAATTAAAGATTGCCATATGTGTCGGAGTTCCTGTTGAAGTATTACTTGCAGCTGCAACCTCTACAGACTACGGTCAGGACGAGATGGAAATAGCCTCTTCGTTACGTATAGCTGCAGGTAAATCTCCACTGGAGATGGGAAGATGCGATAACGGCATCTTAGTTCCCGCAGATACAGATTATGTGTTTGAAGGCAGAATAACCTTTGAAGAGATGGCCGAAGGTCCGTTTGTGGACATAACTGGCACATATGATACGGTAAGGCAGGAACCTGTAATAAAGATTGATAAGACATGGACCTGCAAAGATCCAATATTCCATTTACTTTTACCAGGCGGATGGGAACACTTCCTCCTTATGGGTCTTCCAAGGGAACCGATGATTCTCAAGACAGTTAGACAGGCTGTACCTAGAGTAAAGGCTGTAAGACTTACGGAAGGTGGTTGCTGTTGGTTTAACGGAGTAGTATCTATCGCCAAAAACAAGGAAGGGGATGGAGTGAATGCTATAATGGCGGCGTTCACCGGACATCCATCTATGAAACAGGTCATAATCGTTGATGACGATATAGACATAACCGACGATCGTGAAGTAGAATGGGCGGTAGCTACAAGGATTCAAGGCGACGGCATAATCAAGATACCTGGAGCTGCAGGATCATCCTTAGACCAAAGTGCTGGTAAGACTACCTGGAAGATTGGTTACGACGCTACGTTGCCCTTGGATGCTGAAGAAAGCATGTTTAAGAAAGCCTCGATACACAAAGATTAACGTAAGTCTTAAAATAAGCGGAGTTATACCATAATGTATTACCCCTAGGGGAAAAAGGTGAACAAATGGCAACTGTAGATTTAAAAGAGAAAAAAAGAAATCGTAATAACAAGATCATAGCAGCATCTATTTTTGTTGCAGTACTAGTTATTACGATAGTTTCGTATTACTTCCCATTATAAATTGGAAGTTTTTTTAAACTTTAACTGTGCCAGGGATCGCGACGGAATATCGTTTCTTCGCGCCCTGGTCCAATACTTACTATATCTACAGGAACGTTAAGTTCACTTTCCACGAGAGAAATATAATCTTTCATTCCCTGAGGTAGTGCATCGTAACCATTTCTTACGACTTCGGCCGTGTCATCCCAACCGCTCCAACCTTTCATAGTTTTGTATATTGGTTTGGCTCTCGAAAGTTTTGATATGGATGCAGGGAAATTCTTAACAACTTCACCATCAATTTCATACCCTGTACATACTAGGACCTCATCATATCCGCAGAGAATGTCGATTTTTGTTATAGCTATGGATGTAAAACCGCATAATCTTGAAGAATGTCTGGTCTGAACAAGGTCCAACCAACCGCATCTTCGGCCACGTCCGGTGACGACTCCGATTTCTCCTCCAAGCCTTTGGAGTTTTTCTTCATCTTCGCCTTCCAATTCTGTTACCATTGGGCCTTCGCCTACACGTGTAGTATACGCTTTCAAACATCCAATGACGTTGCTTATCCTGTTAGGTGCTACGCCTGCTCCTGCACTGGCTCCTCCTGCGCAGGTTGAGGATGAAGTTACAAAAGGATAAGTTCCATGGTCTATGTCCAGCATAGCTCCCTGTGCACCTTCAAAGAGAACTTTCTTACCGTTATCTAGAGCGTCATTGATTAGTACAGATGTATCACACACACGATCGCCAATCATATCGCGCCAGCGCATAAGTTTGTCGAAAAGAGGTTCTGTAAAACATTCTCCCTCGTCGGCTTCCATCATTTCTAAAAGGTCTTTTTTATAAGGAACGATGAATTCAATCTTTTCTCTAAGAAGATCTTCTTCGAATAAGTCTGCAACTCTGAATCCGATTCGAGCAATTTTATCCTGATACGCAGGTCCAATCCCTTTCTTTGTTGTACCTACCGGTTGTTTTCCTCGGTATTTTTCTTCGGCGCCATCCAGTTTCTTATGATAATCCATTATTAGGTGTGCCCTATCTGAAATTTTAAGTCCGTCGATCGATCCCCCGGCATTTACTACCCGTTCGATCTCTCCGGCCAATTCTTCCATGTTGATTACTACACCGTTACCTATAACGGCAGTTTTACCAGGTCTAAGGACTCCAGAAGGAAGTGTTTGTAACTTAAAAGTCGTACCATCGATTATAATTGTGTGTCCGGCGTTGTTACCGCCTTGAAATCTAACGACCATATCGGCTCCATCGCCAAGATAATCTGTTAATTTCCCTTTTCCTTCATCTCCCCACTGTGCACCTATTATCACAAGACTCGGCAACTGCTCACCGAACCGTCAAGAGCGTACCGCTATAAAAATACATTATAATTTATTGTCTGGACTGGTCGTGCGATAGATGCTTACAACATCTTTAGGGGCGAGGTCCGTTTTGAAAGACGTAGGCGACATATGAGTTTTTGAAGCCTTTCCATGTTGATTTAACGCTTCTACTATAACATCAATCTTGGGAGGGGACATTTTTATGTGAGATGAAAGTTCGCTCATGTCGTAAAGGAATACTTCCGTGTCAAGTTCTCCTTTCCAAAGATCCAACATCTTGTCGCATCTTTTTTTATCTGCCATACCTTCCGATGACATTTCTTTAAGGATATTTTGATCATGTAAAGGCCCTAACCAAAAAGGCCCTAGGCGGTGTGCATCATCAATTTCTTTAGAAACTGATCTGTTCATTGTTTCCTTATCGTAATGCATGTAACCTAATTGTGCCAGTGTATCATCGGCAGCAATAGCGCCTTCTTTAATTCGAACATATGTTCGATAATAATGATCGGCTGAAAACGAGAGCATCGGGACCATTCCCCGATCGAACTTAGCTAATTCTTTGGCTATAGTGCACATAAGAATTCGAAGTCCTCCTTCGTGGCACATATAGCCTCGTATCGGTTCCGATTGATAGCGTCTACGACATTTTACAGAATGTGCTCCCGCTAGAGGGGCTGTATCAGTTGCCGTTATTGCCAATATACCTTTTCTGCTGCATCCTCTTATTGCAGATTGTATAAAAGGTACTGGAGAACCAAAAGGATCGATATCAACGTAACCAAAAGCATGCTCCGAAAATAGAACATGGAGGTCTTTGTTCGATGGAGTACAGTTACTAAGTTCGTTAAGTTCTATATTTTTTCTTATATATTCCATAGAACCTGGGTTAAAATCATTTGCCGTAACATATGTGCCAGGAACCTCGTTAGCTATCCTAGCTGCACGGGCGCCAGTTGCGGTCATAGCATCTGCGACAGTTATTTCTTTGTTCAAAGAACGAAGTAGCATTACACTAACGTCCCTGTTGAACGCCATCTGTTCGTTAAAAAATATCTCTGAATTCTTTTTACCTGGTCCACCAGAAGAATGTTCAAGAGGTACGGATAAAAGGGTATTTCCTTCTTTAATAACAACGGTCTGGCTCATCAGACCTTTTCACCATTCATAAGACGTATAATCTTATAAGGCAAAAGATTGCGATTAGTGGGCGTCACCTCAAGTATACGCATATCGTCCCGCCTTCTGATGTCTTGGAGAAGTGGATTTCTGGATTTCTTATGGATAGTTAAAATCATAGGTTTACCGACTTCAAGTGCCTCTTTCACGGCAGCTACAAAACCTGGGCTCTCAACTTCAAGTTTTCCTACCTCGTCGATAACAATTACGTCACAGGTTTCACTGGCACGTTTTATTGCGTTTACGCCGATTTTCTCAAGAGACTCAATATCTACTCCGAGTTTTTCTACGACTATGCGGCTCTCTATGTCTCTACTGGCGAATATTTCAGAATCTCCTGTTACAAGATCACGTACAGAACATCCTGTCTTGTATCTACCATCTCCTATGGGATCACTAATCATGCCCCCTATGGTGAGACCACTGTCTTCCAGCATTTCAATGACCTTCTGCAGCACATACGTCTTTCCAGAGCCGGGAAGACCAGTAATGCCGATTTTAATATTATTTGCCATAATTTTCTTTATCCAGAGTATACCTGTATGGTATTCCTAATATATACATATTCACGGTAGTTACAACTCAATGACATCGGATACGAACATCAAAGGATAACCGATTTCTGAGTCGTACCGCATTTCTACTGTAACGAGCACATTATGCATCTTCACTTTTATAATAGCGTCTATCTTATCGCCCGTCAGAGAGAAGTATGAATAAGTGTCGGGATTCTTCCCGAAAACTTTACGATCGATACGTATTTTGGCACTTTCAACAAATGGTTGAGCGCAAATACTTTTTTCCATTGCGGATTCAAGTGTTTCCACTCCTTCTAAGTTAATAGGAGTGCCTACAAACTGATGGTAGATTGTACCCATCTTGATCCCTGCTTCAAACAATGCTCGTTCACGAACAGAACATTTGAACCTACTTGCAGCCAAAGATTCCCTATTCTTCATTATGATGCGTATGTGCTTCTTAATTATAATTTATAGTCTCGACTCTAAGTAAGAGTTTATTAATAGAATCATATAACGACATAATGGAAATCACACAGGAATCCGTTCTTAAATTAAAGAACGAAAAGAATGCGATAATTCTCGCACACAACTATACGTTGCCGGAGGTACAGGATGCCGCCGATTATGTAGGTGATTCCCTCGGGCTTTCTCAAAAGGCATCTGAGACGGACGCTGACCTCATTGTATTCTGCGGTGTAAGCTTCATGGGCGAAACAGCCAAGATACTCAATCCTGGTAAGAAAGTCCTTCTTCCAGATCCTAATGCAGGATGTTCGATGGCGTCTATGTGCACTGCTGAACAAGTTATATCACTAAGGAAAAAATATCCTGGGGCGGCGGTTCTTGCTTACGTTAATACGACTGCAGAGGTAAAGGCCGAGTCCGATTTATGTTGTACGTCCTCGAATGCAATTAAAGCAGCGGCTTCTCTTGATGAGAAAGACATAATATTTGTGCCTGATATGAATTTAGCAGCTTATACGGCTAGTAAACTTCCTAATAAGAATATCATACCATTCCATGGTTATTGTTCCGCTCATCAGGGAATAACTGCATGGCATATCGATGATCTCAAGATTCTGCATCCTAATGCTGACATTGTATCTCATCCTGAGTGCACGCTGGAAGTTCTGGATTTATCCGATTTTATTGGTTCTACAGAAAAGATGCTAAACTATGTTATGGACTCCGATAAAGACGAATTCATAATAGGGACCGAGGTCGGAATGCTTCATAGGTTGAAGAAATCACGCCCGGAAGCTAAGTTCTATTTCCCTCCGAATGCAATATGCCAGACTATGAAAATGACCGATTTGCGTTCGATATACAGATCTCTAGATAAGGAAAGAGTAGAGATTGTTCTCGATCCGAAGGTTGCAAAAAGAGCACGTATGCCTGTTGAAAGGATGCTGGCACTTAAGTGATATAC
>DATESF010000037.1:0-5052 GCA_035271005.1 Candidatus Methanomethylophilaceae archaeon
AACTTAGTGTTGAAAAGTTCTTTGAGTATGAACTCACGCTCATCAAACTCTGCAGGAGTGAACTCGTAAGTTTCCTTAGGCTCCTCCTTTATTCTTCGTTTCTTTTTAGCCATCCCGCATTAATCTTAGACCTTGCATATAAACATTTATGAAGGGCTCGTCATTTTCGGCGTATTCGGGGACCTCCTGTCCTTCGGGTTATATAGAGAAGAATCTTTGTGAGTGATGGAGAGATACCAATGGTCACCAAAACATTAGAAGACATACCAGGAGTAGGACCAGCCATTTCAGAGAAGCTCCGCGAAGCAGGATACACTGATCTGATGGCCATTGCTGTTGCACCACCCAAAGAACTTGCAGAAGACTGTGAGATCGGAGAGAAAAAGGCAGCAGACATCATCGAGGGCGCTAAGCTATGCGCAGACATCGGTGGATTCGAAACAGGAAACGAGATATTAGAAAGACGCAGGCTCGTAACTAAACTAACGACAGGGTCCCAGGCGCTCGATGAGCTAATGGGCGGAGGGCTTGAAAGCCAGTCAATAGTAGAATGTTACGGGGAATTCGGAAGCTGCAAATCGCAACTTTGTTTTCAACTTGCAGTGAATGCAACAATGCCCGAAGAGCTTGGAGGTCTAGATTCCGACGTTATCATAATTGATTCGGAAAATACATTTAGACCAGAAAGGATCGTTCAGATGGCCACATATTTAGGGCTTGATCCTGACGTTACACTTGCGAGAATTCATGTAGCAAGAGCCTACAATTCTCAGCACCAAGTACTTTTGGTAGGGAAGGCACTGGAACTCGCAAAGGAAAAGAAAATCAGACTAATGGTAGTCGATTCTCTTACTTCGCACTTCAGAGCTGAATATGTGGGAAGAGGAACACTGGCAGAAAGACAGCAGATCCTAAATCGTCACATGCACGACCTACTAAACTTTTCCACAATGAACAATGCGGTTATCGCGGTTACAAATCAAGTGTCCACTAAACCGGATGCTTTCTTCGGAGACCCCACAAGACCCATTGGAGGAAATATCGTCGGACATACCGCAACGTTCCGCCTGTACCTAAGAAAGGGTAAAGCAGGAAAGAGAATCGCGAGACTTGTAGACTCGCCGAACCTTCCAGAAGGCGAAGCAGTCTTCATGGTAACCGAAGACGGTATTAAGGACTAAAACTAATGGGGTTCCAGTGAACCCCATTTACTTTTTTGAACTATCGGGTGAAGCGGGCGATATGCCCCACGCCGAAGCGATGAACTGCGCTTACGCCGAATCAGGAAAAGAATGCAGTGTATTTGCATCGGGACCAGGCTACATAATAATGGAGCTTCCGCCCGATAGTATCCCTTTTATTTCACATAGGCTGGCACTTACACGTAGCATCGGTAGATATCTTGGATCTTTCGAACCAGGTAAATTATCGGAAATGGCACACAGTAATCTTCCCGATGGAACATTTGCCATTCGAGCCAAAAGATTCAGAGGTATGATGGCCGATGTAGATTCTCAGAAAATCGTTAGAGACGTGGGAAACATATTTTCAAAAAATAACTCCGTGGACCTTAAAGAGCCAGATATCATAATCAGAATGTTTATGAGTGACAGAGTTCACTTGTTTATCGAGGAACATAAAATTGAATCGGATCTTTTTGAAAAAAGAAAGGTTGGAGAACGTCCATTCTTTTCTCCTATATCGTTACATCCCAAATATGCCAGGGCACTTATCAACCTAACTGGCGCTAAACGGGGGTCCACTGTTCTTGATCCGTTCTGCGGTACAGGAGGTATAGCCATAGAAGCGGCAGAAATGGGGATGAAGCCTATTGTATCAGACTTTGACCCGCATATGGTCGCTGGCACTAGAGAAAACATGGAATTCTATGGCATGATACTTCATGATAGTGATGTTTTGGATATCGGAGATATTGCAGAACATTGGTCTGATATCGATATTGTTGCCACAGATCCTCCATATGGACGTTCGACTAGAACAGGAGGGGAGAAGATAGATCACATATATGCCAGATCATTGGAATCCATAGCTGATGTCCTAAAACCTGGAGGATGTGCAGGAATTGTTCTACCTTACGAGATAACTTCTGATCGTTTGTCTATTCAACAAATATTGTTACAAAGGGTTCACAGTTCACTTACTAGGCATTATCATCTTTTTCGCAAGTGATTAAGTATTTCTACACTTAGAACATCCAGAACCCGTGAACAAATATCTAAGATTGTTCAGATTCGGTAACGGTTTGATGGGCATCATAGGCGTCATAGTAGGCGCTTTTATAGCCTCCGGATTGAACATAACAGATTATTGGATTAGCATTAGTATTTCATGCCTTATCGTATTCATATTCATGGCTGGCGGAAACGCCATAAACGACTATATTGACAGGGACATTGACAAAATCGCTCATCCCGAAAGACCTGTTCCTCAGGGCGAGATAAAACCTATTACTGCCAAAAATCTTGGCATATCTATGATGATATTATCTGTGCTCATAGGAGTACTGGCACAAGTGTCATCATTTTATTTTGATTTCATCTTCTGGGATTTTATATCAACGATTGTGGTACTAATTGCTGCATTGTTAATGGTCTCTTATGAATTATTTTTAAAACAACGCGGTTTCATCGGAAATGTTACAATTGCGTTAATGACTGGAATGTTATTCCTACTTGGAGGCGCCGTATGTAATAATGCAATTGTAGTCGTGCCTATTGCCCTGATGGCAATATTAGTTAACATAGGAAGAGAAATTGCAAAGGATATAGAAGATCAGGCCTCGGATGAGGGAAGAGATACCCTTCCTATGCGGATTGGAGTCAGGGGGGCCGCTTCCGTTGCTGCAGTATTCTTCATTGCCGGTGTGGCACTAAGTGTTTGGCCTCTTCTGTATGGTTCGATGAGTGACCTTTATTTACTTGTGTTGGCCGCAGATGCAATGTTTATATATGCCGCCATTATTGTTTTTAAAAGTGCACATAGTGCACAGAAGATTGCAAAAATAGCGATGATTATTGCATTGCTTGCCTTTGTTATTGGTGTGATATGATGAACGTAAAAAAATACCTCTTGGACAAAATCGAAAACGGAACCATCCATATGGCCCTTATCGACCCTGACAAACAGAGTCCTGAAGAAGCAGGTAAACTTGCGGCCATCGCCAAAGATGCCGGAACCGATATCATAATGATTGGTGGATCTACAGGCGTCACGTCTGAGAACCTTGGTGCTACTGCAAGAGCAATACGTGAAATGTCGGGACTACCCAACATTCATTTCCCTGGCGGTCCCGATGAATTATCATCTGATGTTGATGCCCTATTCTTTATGAGTCTGGTAAACAGCTCGGACCCTATTTGGATTTTCAAAGCTCAGGCTTATGCCGCTCCACATATCAAAAAACTTGGAATCGAGACAATATCCATGGGATATATCGTCGTAGAACCGGGAATGAAGGTCGGAGAAGTCGGCAAGGCCGAAGTTATAAAGCATTCAGAAGCCGATAAAGCTGCAGGATATGCGATGGCCTGCGAAATGTACGGTATGGATTTTGTATATCTTGAAGCTGGAAGTGGTGCTGACCGTCCAGTTCCAACAGAAATCATATCGGCAGTAAAAAAATCAATATCTATTCCGCTAATTGTAGGCGGAGGAATACGATCACCGGAATCAGCTACTGCCGCAAAGAAGGCAGGTGCCGACGCCATCGTGACAGGAACTTTCATAGAAGAGTGTTCTGACATTAGCCGTCTAAAGGCTGTTGTCGAAGCATCAAGAGGGAAAAAATGAGCGACGAACAGACACCGATATCCCCTAACGCGCCAATGTGGCTTACTCCAGAGGAGCGTAGTGTAGGAATTACTAAAGACCTTAAAATAGCAGCCCGCAGGTTTTTGTGCCCAGTGTGTAGTCGCGAGTTTAGCCTTTTTCAGTCAAGGGCCGTTGCATGTGTTGCATGCCCTAAAGCTAACCAGAACTGCCCTAATGTTAGATGTCCTTATTGCGACAATGAATTCCCTATTAAGGGGTTCATAGTTCCCGACAAAGAAGGCGCTGTTCACATGAATGAATACGCCGATAATATCTTTGATAATTGGATGAACAACTACGGCATAATAAGACGCTGATCATTCAATCGTCATAAGTTCAAACTGGGACGACCCACGCCTTTTTCTCACGGGGCCGTTTCCAACTAACTCTGTTATGACTACTTCGGTTACAAGCCACGCTATAATATTTTTATTAAAGCATCCTGTACTCGACTTGCCTTCTCTACCTAGAGATCCGTGCATATGGAATATTGGCTTCCCTGACGAGTCGGGGAATATGGTTCCGAAGCCTGTGACTTCACAGGGTGCTTCGATTTCATGCGTCAAAGGCACAATAGGGCCTTCTATAGGATATTCCGGGCCTACTACCAAGATAGACCCTTTATCGACTGCTCCGACGACGGAAACCGTCGCGTAATTGATTCCATGCTCCAATGAAAAAATTTCAACCTCTTCCCGGATTATTTCACCGGGGTCGAGGCTTAATACAAAAATACGCCCTAAACGCATCTCAGTATACTTCATAATGCATCAGCGATATTTACTGTATTTATCAAGGAGCCTATTAATTCTGTCGTGCTCCTCTTTAGTAAGGTCTTCGGATTCTAAAAATGTCTTAACGAATTCCTTTGCTTCTTTGGTGGAGTTTCTAGACGCCTTAGCAATTATACTTGCTAAGAATGAGGACATTTTATCAGGGTCCATAGCAGAAGCCGATAGCACATCGTTCATGTCATACTTGAACGGATTAATTCTGTGCATGTTCAGCATAGATTGTCTCCTAGCGATCGTTTTGACCTTAGGTTTAAATTTTTTCTTTTTTCTGCCAGTACTGCCGGCACTGGAACCATGCCTAGTGTTGGCATCTCCAGTTCCGGGCGTTTTTTCAGGTGTTACCAAGTATATGTCTCCAAGTGAATTAATAAGTTGTATTATTTAAACATAGCCTATTTAAACTAATTTTTATAAAAACTGGCTTTCT
>DATESF010000038.1:0-12281 GCA_035271005.1 Candidatus Methanomethylophilaceae archaeon
ACTAACACCCCACTATGAAGAACTGAAAAGGGTGCTGAAGGATAAGGTCGACGACACCGAACTCATGAACGAACTGAAAAAGTATGTCAACGAGTTCCACGTCTCTCCCGAAGCAGCCAAAAGAGGAATACTCCGTAAGCATGGATCTTTAGAACAGACACCTTTTCAAACATCGGTGGTCAAAAAGATCGGAGATCTTAACGGCACGGAACAGAGCGTGGACATACTCGTCAGAGTAATTTACGTCGAAGAGAAAGAAATAACCGTAAGAGGAAGTCCGAAAACCATAACCTCAGGTATAATCGGAGACGAGAGCGGTACAGCCTCGTTTACGATCTGGGAAAAACAAGAAATAACTATGGAAAAAGGCTCCGTATATTGGTTTAGAAGCGCTTACACTAAAACTTGGAATGAAAAGGTACAAGTCAACATGGGTGCCCGAGGATCCGTTGGATCTGCAGAAGGTATGCGTGTTGACGTTCCTGATAGAGTCATTTCGATGGAAGCATCGGAATGCAAAATAGGCGAGATTACTGGTGGTATGGGTAACGTCACTGTTACAGGACGTATACTTTCCACCGAAGAACGCAATATCACAGTAAAAGGAGAACCGAAAGTCGTGTACTCTGGAATGCTGGCTGACGATACTGGTAAAATACAATATTCCGCATGGAACGATCTTAGCCTTAAAGAAGGAGAAACCGTTTGCGTAAAGAACGCTTACATACGAGCTTGGAAAGGTATACCTCAGCTAAACATAGGCGACAGAGCCGAAGTTAGCAGAGTTGACGATACCTTTGGCGAGATCTCTGATGATGCTACGGTAAAGCAGATAGGCGATATCATACGCACTGGCGGAGGAATAGACATCAACGTTATTGGAACGGTAGTAGACGTCAGACGGGGAAGCGGACTGATTGAAAGATGTCCAGAATGTAATCGCTCAATAATGAACGGCGAATGTCAGGCTCACGGAAAAGTAGAGCCTGTTATGGACTTGAGGATGAAGCTTACATTGGACGACGGCACGGGAGCGATAAGTGCAATTATTAACCGTGACCTTACTGAAAAGCTGACTGGCGTTACAATGGGAGCCGCAGAAGGACTTGCAAAAGCCAAAGGTAACATCGAACTTGTAGCACAAGAACTGGCCAAAAAGATGATCATCAGAAGACTTTCTTTGATAGGAAATGTCTTAAGCGACGAATATGGACCTATGATGATTGTGAGAGATGCTGATTTCGTTAAAGAGAACTTTACTGAAGAAGCTGAAAAACTTCTTGCAAAAGTGGAGGAATCCTTATGATTAACAGAGAAACGGCATGGAGAATTTTTGCAAGTGAACTTAACGGTTCGTCCTTTTCGTCAAAAGGCGAAGAGGAGATGTCTCCATTCTACGTTATAACGAAATTAGGTGCCGTTGTGAATAGAGTCCTGATAGCAGGAGTACTAACGGAAAAAGAAAATATCGGTAACGAAGAAGAGCCTCTTTGGAGAGGACGTATTCAAGATGTTAACGGTAGCTTTTTCATAAACGTTGGAAAATTCCAGCCGGAAGCCGCTTCGGCGATAGCTGATTTGGAAGTTCCATCCTTCGTTGCAATCGTAGGTAAAGTTAGAACATATACTACGGACGATTCTCGCGTATTCGTTTCCGTTAGACCTGAAACGATAGTACAGGTAGACGAGGACGTACGTAATCAGTGGATTCTCAGTGCAGCTAAATCCCTCTGGGAACGCTTAATCAAGATGAAGAAAGCTATGGCGGTGAACAGCACTTCCAAGAAGGATTTGATTGACGCTGGATTCTCTGAAGACGAAGTGGAAGGTATTGATTTAGCGCTAAACAATTACGGCGTGCCCACCTCATCGTATTACGTCAAAACCATACAGGACGCCCTTAGAATGCTTCTACCAGACAGTTCTATAGACTTCGGATTCCCCGAAGACGTAGGACCGGACGAGATAGATATCGATCCAGAACAAACGGTAGCAGGACGTCAGGATATGGAGGACGCTGTACTTCGCATAATAACGGAACTTGATACTGACGGAAAAGGTGCGCCTCGGGACGAAGTTGAAAGAAGTGCAGAAGCAGAAGGCATATCCGCAACTGAGCTGGAAGAAATATCTGACGCCCTTATGGACAAAGGAATGGTTTACGAACCGGACCTGAAAAGGCTCAAGCACATCCCTTACTGATGTGCATTTAAACCTCTTACCTTATTTTCTATACATTGCAACGGAAGCGTATCCGACTACGGATCTCGGGTCGCCACCTAATGAATCGTATGAATCAGAATACTTGAGGATCTCAGCACTACCGGGATCGGAAGCCAACATTGCAGCAGCAATAGGGCCATAACCACAGGCGGATATGTTGTTAGACTTGATTGTTTCAAAAATACCCTCAGCGTTCAATGAAGTTATGTTCTTCAACACTTTTGAGTCTAACATCGTCGCTTTATCTTTAGGAATATAATGAGATAAGTCGCTAGACGCGATGATAACTACGTCTCGATCGCGACATACTACTTTGAGTATGTCTGCTAGACGATTAGCAGTAAGACGGTCTTGTCGAGACATTATGATAGGCAATATCTTTGCGTCAGGATCTATGTACTGGATGAATGGGATTTGCACTTCGATAGAGTGTTCCAACCTGTGGGCGTTAGGACTGTCTGAAATTAAGCCTTCCAAGTCCCTAACCATAGCTTTATCAACCTCGCAAGGACCAAGAGGAGTGAGATAATCTTCGGAGCACATAACGAAATCAAAAGGTACGCCGTGATGATCAGGTCCGATTATTACGTAAGTTTCAGGAAGTCCGTCCTCCTTGATGCGCTTGTATGTGTGAGCGGCATTCATACCAGAAGCCATAAAACCCGCATGAGGCGCCACAGCAGAAACTATTAGCCTGGCATTTCCTTCCTTGTTAGGCATTCCTGGACCAAGTTTATGAGTAAAACATGATTCGATATCGTCGATGAGATCGTCCTTGTTCAAAGAATAAAATTGACCTGCAACAGCTGGATAACGCATAAAATGAAGAAAGGGTTTGGGTGTTAAAGGGTTTTGCAATCAAAGCTTGGCTTCGAAATCTTCGATTTCCATCTTGAAATCTTCTGGGGATTTCATATCCCCACGTGCCAAAAGCACCTCACGGGTGAGGAGCCAGTACACGCAAGCAAGGGCGCGCCTTCCTTTGTTATTGGTAGGAAGGATTAGGTCGATGTTGCGTGTCTCATTGTTTGCATCGCACATAGCGATAATTGGAACACCAAGATTCAAAGCTTCATTGAGAGCTTGTTTATCTGCAGCTGGATCAGTCATTAGGATCACTTCAGGCTCTACGAAACCAGGGTGAACCGGGTTTGTAAGTGTTCCAGGAACGAAACGACCTGCGAAAGCGGGAGCTCCGATTATTCTGGAGAACTCTCTTGCCGGTCTCTGTCCATACTGTCTGGCTGAAACCACAAGGACTCTCTTGGGATCGTAACGCGCAATCATTTGGGCGGCGACTCTAATCCTTTCATCAGTTTTCTGAATGTTAAGAACATAAAGGCCGTCTTGCCTGATCTTGAATATGAAATCCTTCATATCAGCGCTTTTCTGCTGTGTACCAATGTGGACACCGGATGTAAGGTAAAGATCCTCGGGTATCAACAAATCGGTTTCGATAATTAATTTATCCTCGTCGCTCATGTAAAAATGCCTCTTAATTTCTAACGACAGTGATCGGTATCATGTCAACATCATATTCCAGCATGGCAATATCGATCGGATCGATCGTATCTTTCGAGTAGTCCACTAGGACTGGCGCTCCGTATGATATCTGCAACGCCCTCGAACCAATGATTCTAGCTTTTTCAAATCTAGTATACTTCATGTTCACCACACAGGATATCCCCACTATTAAGGAGACCCATATAAACCTTTTGTAATTTTGACGATTTGTATGAACGAACCGTATATTCATATTAATGTTAGTTTAACACAAACAACGCACGCGCGCGAGGCACGGGCAATAATATTATTAGTAGAAACGATACGCCAGTGATGGACAACGAGCTTATCGTGTGTGCGGCAGCATTCTTTCAGAACAAAGGAAGAGACGTAATCGCCGAAAAAGAATTCACCATGGGCATTTCACTTGATTACAGATGGATGACCGTCAATGAAGCCAAATCCTTGATGAACGCTATGGTTTCAGCTGACGTCCTTGAATCGAAAGGTGGATATCTAAGACCAAAGTTCAAAGGATCAGAAGTTAACGTTCCAATCGCATACAGACCATCAGCTAAACTAATAGCCTCTTTAACCTCAATTAATAAAGAACCAGAGGCAGTAAAGAAAAAACAGGATGATAATGTGTTTTCAGAAATGATATCTATGGCAGAAAAGGCCGGAATGAGACGTGCTGGTTACATTGCAGCCTGTAACGCACTACAGAAAAAACTTGACGTGGATATAGAAGTCGCTGGAGTGATGATTCTCAGAGACATCGGTTCCGACGTGTCAAGCCTTTACGGAAGAGTACGTGACTCCGTTCTTAGTAAGTGACTTATTTTTTGAAGAAGTCACCAAGAGTCATCTTTCCTGATCCGCCTGCAGTTGCCTGAGTCATACCTAAAGATACGGCCTGTAACAGTTTGATATCAAGAGCCTTCTCGATTTTCTTAGTAAGCTTATCATCTGGAATGAGCTTGTTAGTCTCGATCTTAGCAATAGTTCCCTTCTTCTCGTTTATAGAGTTAGCGAACTCTTCAAGATCCATGCCAGTGACCTCTCTGGCCTCGCGGATGACTTTCCCGTAGTCTTCCACTAACTCAACAGACTTTGCATTAGCATAAACGTCTTTGACACCCATTCTTTTCTGGCGCTTATCGAGCCTTTGTTCTATTACTGTCCTATTTCCACCTGTGGAACCTTCAGACGGTGCTTTATAATCCTCTCCAAATTTGGCACATTCGGAGCACACTTCGAGCTTGGCACCGCCCACTATAACAGATTTTGTAAACGGCGCAGTTTTACCGCATAATTCGCAGAGCATTACTTTCAATTATACAGTTCGATAATTAATAACTACTGTTGGTGAGTGAAAAGAATGTGTTAACAGGGAAAAGTAATAAAAACGGGAGTGCATAACCCACATGGATATCATGGTAGACTATGCAGAAGAGCAGACTGCCGAGCTCAAGGCGAAAATCGTATCGCTTGAAGAGCGGAATGTACGTCTGATGGAGAACCTTCAGAGCGCTGAACACGATAAGCGTTACTCGGAGAGTGAGCTGTTCAGACTACAGAAGGATCTTACACGAGTGAGGACCGAGTTAGAGAGGCTTAGAAGCCCTCCGTTGATCATCGGCTCCCTTAAGGACATACTTCCGGACGGCCGAGTGGTTGTTAAAAGTTCAACTGGACCTGACTTTATAGTTTCAGTTTCAGAATACGTTCCAAAGAGCGATCTTATCCCTGGATCAAGAGTTTCTCTTAACAAGCAGACCCTTGCACTCATGAATGTGCTCCCGTCTTCGCTGGACCCTTTGATCACCGGTGCTGAGATCATCGAAAAACCTAACATTTCATACGAAGACATTGGAGGCCTCAGCAAAGAGATACTAGAGCTCCGCGAAGCTGTTGAAGATCCTTTGCTCAGACCTGAACTTTACCTTAAGGTAGGTATCGAACCTCCGAAGGGAGTCCTACTAGTAGGACCGCCGGGAACGGGAAAGACTCTCATGGCTAAAGCCGTGGCCAACGCAACCAACGCTACTTTCATTAGACTGGTTGGATCGGAACTTGTTCAGAAGTTTATTGGAGAAGGTGCTAGACTAGTTCGAGAGTTATTCGAACTTGCTCGGGAAAAAGCACCCAGTATAATATTCATTGACGAACTTGATTCTGTAGGAGCCAAGAGATTGGATTCCGCAACATCTGGTGACCGTGAAGTTCAGAGAACACTGATGCAACTTCTTGCAGAACTTGATGGATTCAAACCCACAGGAGACGTAAAGATAATTGGTGCCACTAACCGCCCTGATATCTTGGACGATGCTTTGCTTAGACCGGGAAGGTTCGACCGTATAATCGATATCGGTCTTCCTGACACTGAAGGACGTTTCCAGATCTTTAAGATTCATACTACAAATATGAGCACAGATTCAGATGTAGATCTTAGAATTCTAGCAGACGTTACAGATTCCACCTCGGGAGCAGAAATAAAGAGTATCTGCACTGAAGCTGGTATGCTGACGATCAGGGACGGCAGAGATGTTGTCACCATGAGCGACTTCATGAGAGCTAAGGCAAAGGTCACAGAGGCTGGACGTAACAAGATAAAATCTATTCCAGCGTATATGTTCGGCTGATATCAGTCGTTCATACGCTGGAACCAGAATCGTCGCCACCGTAGAAGCATTGCTGGGCGGCGGCGTATATTTCTTCCATACCGGTAGAATCTTCTGCAGAGACAGCTCTTACTTGTCCGAATATCCCCATAGATTCCATTGCTTTGAATAACTCAAACCCTACAACCGTTTGAGGTTCCGAATCTTTTTCTAACAAATCAAAATAAAGTGAATCGGAATCTGTAAACCAACCGAGGATTCTATCTCTCTGTTCTTCGGTAAGTACGTCCGCCTTGGAAAGTATTCCAAAAGTTGGTAGTTGAAGTCTAAACTGTACTAACGAAGATAGCGTCATTGACGTAATAAATCCGTTAGGGTCCTTGCATAAAGCAGGATCGGATAGATACAAAAGCATTGAATCTTCTTTGCCGAATGCCTCGATAGTTATCTTTGAGGATTCTCTGAACGCAAATAGTTCGAGTTGTCCGGGCGTATCAATCAAAAGATATTCGGATCTCATTTTGTTTACTACGTCGGTCATCTTGTCGATGTTCAAAGCCATTAGGTCTGCTGCGACGATTTGCGCACCGTTGGGTCCAAGTCCATACTCTTCCATGACTTCTGCAGTGTTGACCCATTCCCGTATATCCACATCGGGATCGTAAGGAAGCGTGTCAGTTCCTGGATCAAGGTTGAGCACCAATGAATCGATACCTTGTTCCCCGAGCCAATTCTTGTATGCCGCTACAAGAGTACTTTTACCGCATCCTGCAGTTCCTACAAAAAAGATGTTCTTCATATTCGCCTGAAGACCCTATACCGATTTAAGGTTGATTAACACTAAATCGTGTCAATAGAAGCATTAACATTATTAACCCCCCGATTTATCTCTTAACATGGTTTCAGATGAAAAACATGGCATAGGATATTCCATGCTAGGTTTCTTAGCAGTTTCTCTGTTCGTAATAATGTTAATAATAACACTTGCTGACTACCCCGGATGGGTTTTTGGAGAGACATCTATAACTGAATTGGCTGGATCCGATTCTGAAAGATATCTTATTGCTGGTGGAGCCTTAGGCGGTTTCTTGTTAGCATTCTCTTCGATCGGTAAATTTGAGTTTAATCGTCCTGGCAGAATCGCGGAAGGTATTTTCCTAATATTTGCAGGAATATTCCTTGTGTGGGCTTCAATATTCAAGTACGGAGAAGACATATTTCTTTTGTCCTTAGCTTTAGTATTCGTATCCCTAATATTCGCAATGATAAGCGCTGCATACGACGATTTGAAAGATAATCGTCACATGGTCTTTGGGTCTTTGACAGTTATTTGTACAATAATATTAATGTCTTTGATTTTGACCGCAGGGCCCGAGATTTACCAAATAGCAACAATAGTTGTAGGCGTTATTTGGATCATAACAAGGAACATAAGAGAACTTTACGTCTGAGATAAATAAGAGTAAGTAGCTTAATGAGGGTATTCATATGATTAGTAGAAAGCCAAAAATTGTAAAATATGGTTTTGGATTAGGCATCCTAGGCGGTTTGATTGCGATCGTTGCTTCGATCGGTATATTAGACCTCGATGTATCCTCTTCCATTACGTATGTAAGCCTTAATCTGCTTGTAGCTGTGCTCTTCTTCGGTGTAGGGGGCGCATTTGCATCTGGTGGACCTGGAAGCTGGAGTACCGTTACCGTTATGGCAGCGTTCACTACAGGCGTGGTCGTAGCCGTTACACTGTATGGATCCATGAGTCTTTGGTTTGGAATCGTTCTTGCAGTCATCGGTATTTTTATAATACTGGTAGCAGCAGATCCAAAAACAGGGCGCTGGATTAAAACAGACAGATTATCTAACTAAAACTTTAATGCCGCCTGGGCTTCCAGGCGGTCAACTTTACATTATATCTATATCATCTAGCCGATTCTACCTTACCTACAATAAAAGCGGTAGGTTTATAAATTATTTTTTACATTGACATACGTGGACGAAAAATACACATCCGCCCTTAAGAAGATAGCTTTACTGGGTGGAATGAATGATTACATAGCAGTCTCGTCGAGAGAACTAGGAGAAATCCTAGAGATGAGTCAACAATCTGCATCCAAACGAATATTAGAGCTTCTTGGAGAAAAACTTATTTCAAGAGACCTTGGTGCTAGAAGACAGCGTATCAAATTGACCGATACGGGAGTCAATTGGCTTAAAGGCGAATATGTTGAATACAGGAGGATTTTCGAATTGACTGACCATGTGACTCTAAGAGGAAACGTTACAGCAGGAATGGGCGAAGGAGGCTATTACATATCACAGCCGAAATACATCGAACAGTTTGTAAAAACTTTAGGTTTCCGTCCCTTTGAAGGTACCTTAAACATAGCCGTAAACAAAGAAGACATTGGAAAACTCGAGGTTCTTAGAGGCACCTCAGGACATCTTATCAAAGGGTTTGACGACGAAGGACGAACTTTTGGTGATGTGCTAGCATATAAAGCCAAAATAAAGAACATCGACTGCGCTATAGTAGTACCTGAAAGGTCACACTATTCCGACATAGTCGAAGTAGTGTGCCAGTATCACTTAAGACGTACTCTCAGCCTTAAAGATAATGATCCTATCGAAGTCCGCGTGGAAATGTGATTAGATACTTTTCACTATAGATTTAAAGATCAACATACCGTCACCTTCTTCGAGCCCTATGTTCCTAGTCCAATCAGGACATGTGTACAGAGTCATCACCCGTTCAGGGTGTGGCATCATTCCCATTACGTTACCTGCTGGATTACATATGCCTGCAATACCAGAAATTGATCCACTAGGATTCCAAGGATATTCGGCGTCGCTTCCATCAGGATTTACATAACGGAATACGATTTGATCGTTATCTTCAAGCTTGTTTACAAAGTCTGGGTCATCGCTTATTAATTTTCCTTCTCCGTGAGCTACGGGAAACATAACGAGACCTTTTTTCGGTATCTCTGAAACAAATTTACAATTTCCACTATTTTCGTTCCTTAGAATTGTAGGGCGACATTCGAATCTCCCTGAATCGTTAGTATTCAAAGCCGCCGTAGGTGTTTCTGACATTGACTCGTCCACACCAGGCAAAAGACCCAGCTCCATCAATACCTGAAATCCGTTGCATATTCCTACTACTGGTTTTTCATCCTCAACGAACTTTTTCAACTGATCTCCAATAGTATTTCTTATCCTAGCCGCGAACAAAGCTCCACCTCTAAGATAATCTCCTGCAGAAGATCCTCCTGGAATGACTAGTGCGTCATAATCTTCCAGATTGCGTTTAAGATCAGAAGTCGCACTGGATTTCATTTGGTTTAGATGTACCAGTTCCGGAATAGCGCCAACCATTCTGAAGGCTTCGGCAGTCTCGTCCTCACAGTTAGTACCTTCGATTCTTAGAATGCATATTTTAGCGTCTTTCATTTGGATCCCTCCATAATGTCCCAGAGGGGGTCATTCCATGCTTTGCGCATCTCTTCTAATTCTATGTAGGCACCACTATCGCGAATGCTTAATGCATTACCACCAGTCTTACCTATATGATGAGCAGAACCGTCCATAATCTTCTCAAAGGCTTCTACGTTCTCATCGGTCACTTCTACAATCCAACGTGTGTTGCTCTCCGAATAAAGCGCAATACGTGGCGATAAAGTTTTTCCAGATAGAGGGTCTTTAATTTCCCTTGTATCTAACACAGCACCGATCTGACCTGAGATACACATCTCCGCTACTGCCACGGCGATACCTCCGTCGGAACAGTCATGACATGATGTTATCAAACGTTCATCCATTGCTTTTAGTATCTTCTCGGTAAGATCACGAACGTTGTCTACGTCTACGCCTGGCACAATTCCTTGTCTACCTCCGAATGTACGATATAACAAAGAACCGCCCATCTCGTCTTTGGTCTCACCTATAACATATATTTTGTTTTCAGATATTTTGAAATCGGCTGTTACGGCTTTAGAAATATCGTCCATTAGACCACAGCACATTATCATTGGCGTAGGAAGAACGGAAGAACCTCCTGAAGTTTCGTTGTACAAACTAACATTTCCCGAAGGTATAGGGATTTTCAATGCTTTAGCAAAATCTCCTATTCCGCGAACCGCTTCTCTGAACACCCCTAACCTATCAGGTTTTTCAGGGTTTCCAAAATTAAGACAATCTGTCATAGCGTTAGGCATTGCTCCTACGGCTACGACGTTACGCCACGCCTCGTCCATAGATGACATTCCGCCTCTGTAAGGGTCAAGAGCAGTGAACCAAGGGTTACAACCGATAGCGGCTGCGAGACCTTTCATACTGGAAGGAACAGGCCTTAGAACAGAAGCGTCACCAGGACCTGTCATATTCATTTCACCTACCATGGGCTGAATCACTGTTGCAGCGCGAACCTCACTATCGTATTGCCTTATGACCCACTCTTTAGATGCTACATTGAAATCTGAAAGTAACTTAAGAATGGTTTTTTGATCATTGGGTATACGAGGAGAACGTTCATCCTCCGCTGTTGAAACAACGGGTTTGGTGTAAGGTCTACGATATAAGGGTCCAGTAGTAAGGAAACTTTGATCCATTTCGAATATGTGTTCCTTATTCCAGAATATACGAGTACGTTTCGTATCCGTTGTCAAAGCTACAGGAGTAGCTAGAACATCCCATGAATCGAATATAGCCAGTATCTTATCCAAGTTCTCAGGCTTACAGGTGCACATCATGCGTTCTTGTGACTCAGAGACCCATATTTCCCATGGTGCCAGACCTGATTCTTTAACTGGTACTTTTTCCAAATTAACGTCTGCACCGCATCCGCCGTCGAGAGCCATCTCACCGACGACACAACTAAGACCTCCTCCTCCGAGATCTTTCATACCTGTAACCAGGTGTTTTCCACTAACTTCTAAGCATGCATGCATAACAGCTTCTTTTGTAATTGGATCTCCAAGTTGCACAGTGCCACGTGAATCATCATCCGATGTTTCAACACGATCGCGTGATGCGAAATTTACTCCGTGTATTCCATCTCGTCCGGTTAATCCACCGATAAGAATCATTATCTCTCCTGGCCCTCCAGCGTAATTCTTTAAAAGATCCTTACGTTTTACTATGCCTAGGCAAGAAACATTCACTAAACAGTTATCAGTATAACGTTCGTCAAAGAATATTCCGCCAGTAATAGTTGGTATTCCGACTCTGTTACCGTAATCACGTATACCAGAAACAGCACCGCTTAACAAATAACGTGGATGTTTAGTTCCAGGTGGCAATTCTCCTTTCCTATCAGGGTGACCGAAGCACAAAGGATCTCCTAATCCGATAGGTTGAGCTCCCATGCATATAACGTCTCTTAGTATGCCGCCTACACCAGTGCCAGCTCCGCCATAAGGTTCTATGGCCGAGGGATGGTTGTGGCTTTCTATTCTTAAAGCGTAAGCGTAATCGTCGTCGAAAACCATAACGCCAGCGTCACCACGTGAAAGTACATCTTCACGGTCGATACCGAACACGAATTCTCGTAGTATCGCTTTAGAACTCTTGTAACAACAGTGTTCGCTCCAAGCCTGTCCCAGTGATTGAAGTTCTATGTCTACAGGATTGCGACCTTCCTTGATGAAATATTCTTTGATTACGTTCATCTCATCAAGAGATAAGCTAAGAGACAAGTCGTTGGATATTTTTACCAGTTCATCGTCTGTTGCATCAAGCATGTTTACGTCAAATAGCTCGTAAGGAACGTCGCGTTTGATCATCAGTTCTCTGGCCACAAGATCATCTCACAGTAATTTGAAAATTCTCGATAACGGGATTAGCAAGAAGCTTTTTGCTCATTTCTACGCCTTCAATTCTAGCTTCCGTTTCGGTACCTTCGATCTCTATTTCGTATACCTTTGAGGTCTTGAC
>DATESF010000039.1:0-6133 GCA_035271005.1 Candidatus Methanomethylophilaceae archaeon
CGGATTATATTTTCCGTGTAGCAATTTACCGATAGCTGAAGATAAAGAAACTGAAATCATTGCGGAAGCTATTTCCCAAGTGAATGAATATTTTTCAGGAAAAAGAAAGAAATTCGAACTTCCATTAACTTGTAAGGGAACTGAATTTCAAGAATTAGTTTGGTCGGCATTGTCTGAAATACCTTATGGTGAAACTGTAACATACGGAGAGCTTGCAGCAAAACTAGGAAACCCTAAATCCTCTAGGGCAGTAGGAACCGCTTGTGCCAAGAATCCTCTACCTATTATAGTGCCATGTCACCGGGTTGTTCAATCTTCTGGCGGCATAGGTTCTTACGCCGGAGGGAAGAAATTGAAGGAGGATCTTCTAAATTTAGAGGTCGAATTCCTTTGACTAGGATACTTACAAAACTAAAAGAAAATAGCGACCTAGGATACAAAAAGTTTAACGACAAACTGATACCGAATGTTAAGTCAACAATCGGCGTACGTGTTCCAGTTCTTAGAAGAATAGCTTCAGAAATAATGAAAGAAGACTGGCGTTCTTTTCTTGACGAAGAGGTTGTTGTTTTCGAAGAAAATATCATCAAAGCAATAATAATAGCAAATGCAGAAATGTCCTCTAAAGAACGTCTGGCACTTACTGAAAAATTTGTCCCTGCCGTAGATAATTGGGCAGTATGCGATCTTCTATGTGGAGATTGGAAGATTACACAGGACGCGATAGAACCATTATGGAATTATTGTAACGAATTGATGGCTTCTGACGAAGAGTTCAAAATGCGTGTTGCCGCAGTTATGATGCTTTCAAAATTTTTAAATGACGATTACATAGATGGAGTACTGGCACTTTTGTTGAAGTACTCTAATAACAATTATTATTACAAAATGGGTGCAGCGTGGACACTGTCATATTGTTACATAGAATATCAAGAAAAAACTGAAGAAGTTTTAAGATCAGGCGAACTTGATCATGAGATACGTAACTTTACGATACGCAAAGTATGCGAATCCCGTCGCGTTGACGATGATACGAGACAACGAGTGAAAACGTTCAAACTGTAATATCCCTTATTATCTGTCTGACTTTCTCAGCGTTCTCATTACCTAGCCTGGCACCTTTTCTCTCGAGAAGAATCCAGTCATGTTCTTTACAAACATCTTCGAATTCTTTAGACGTTACAGCTATGACTTTTCCTTTGTGGAATGCGAAGTTATCTACCATTATTCTGAACATTTCCTTAGGTACGCAGACCAACACTTTGTCGTATCCTCTGGATACGTACTCTAACGTGCCAGCATAATCTTTTTTGTCCTGAACGGCTTGATATTGCTCCTTGTTGTTCATAGCGTAGGAATAATGAGCTATGCAGTAAGTACTAGGAACGAAACCGAACAATGTAGAGATTATTCCAAAAGATATGGTCCAAGTATTGTTGCCTTCTTTACCAAACTCCTCTTCCATGCTTTTTACGAAATTCTTTATCTCGGTAACTCGTCCTCCGAAAAGATCGCCTGCAGATTCCAATTTCTTAGAAAGGAATACTTCAGAATCGTTGGTCACTATCAATAAGCTCTTTTTACCCGATGGGGGTGCTGGCATTGGTTGCATTTTTTTACCTCTTGTCTGAAAATCTATATGCTATGTTACAACTACCTTCGGAAGAGACCATACATGGCCCCCGAGGGTTATTGGGTTTACATGATGTACCGAACATCGGACATTCATCCGATCTGATAAGTCCACGTAAGACTTCTCCGCATCTGCATCCTTTCGCTTCCTCTTCAACGATTGGAGTTTTTGCTATTATACTCTCGTGGACTTTAGTAGCATCATGATCTGCGTATGACGGTTTAAGTGCCAGTGCACTCTTTTTGATTACTGGGAAACCTCTCCAATTACGATCTACAGTATCATAAGTACGGTTCATCAGTTCTCTTGCCTTAGGATTACCTTCTTCTTTTACAAGGCGGGTGTATTCGTTCTCTACTTCCGATCTACCTTCGGATATCTGCTTTGCTAACATGTAACATGACATCAGCACATCCAAAGGTTCGAACCCTCCAACTACTTGAGGAATGTTATAATTTTTTGCGAATGGTCTGAATATTTCCAAACCCGTTATAACAGCAACGTGACCAGGCATAACGAAACCGTCTATCTTATTTTCACCCAAATCAAGCAAAGCCTGGATTATTGGCGGGCATATCCTATGACAACTATATACGGAAAAATTCTCAGGAACATCGTCCCTATTGAGAGGAACACATGTGGACGGAGCAGTAGTTTCAAAACCAACTCCTACGAACACCATGTCATTTTTTATTTCCCTTGACATCTTAATTGCATCTTCTATGGAATAAACGATACGAACATCAGCTCCGTCTGCTTTAGCGTCGAACAATGAGCCAATAGGTGTTGGGACCCTCATCATGTCACCGAAGGCTGTTACCGTAACTCCATTCCTTGCAAGAGTTATGATTTCAGCCATCTCTTTGGTCGTTGTTACGCAGACTGGACATCCGGGGCCCTGATGAATCTCTATGCCTGCGTCGGTAAGCATTTCATCTAGACCAAATCGTACGATAGTATCCTGATGAGTTCCACAGATGTGCATTATCTTACAGTCGACCTCAAGTTTCTTTATTCCGCTAAGAATCCTTTTGGCAGTGACCTCATCTCTATATTTATACAATCAATCACCCTCTTCGATATCTAATGATTTTACACAGCAGGATTGACCTGTTATGACTTTGACGTGTCCTCCACATTCAGGACAGGACATTATAGGAATACTGTGCGCAGTATAATCTCCAGATTCAAGCATTTTTACTGGTCCTTCGTATGCGCATTTATCGCATAATACGCCGATAGGCTCACGCTCGATGTTCAACTTGGATCCTTCTAACAAGGTTTCTCTCGTAACTATCTCGTAAGCAAACATTAACTGTTCTTCTCCGAGAAGAGTTAATTCACCGATTAAAATATTGACGTTGAAAACTTTGACCGTATCATATTTCTCAAGTTCCTCGAGAACGGCATTGACAATGCCTGAAATAACAGAAACTTCGTGCACATTCGCCGTATGGATATTGTTTATTAAATAAACATTCGTCAACTACGACGAGAATCACACATGCTAGATACAACACATTCCTCGCAATTAGGACGATTTGGTTTGCACACCATTTGCCCATGCCTTACAAAATAACGATTGATATCCATCCATCTGTCTTTAGGAGTTATTTTCATTAAAACTAGTTCTGTCTCGTCAGGTGATTTAGTTTTAACAAGTCCCATGATATTAGTGACTCTGTGTACGTGCGTATCAACGCATACAGAGGGTATGTTCATTGAGTACGCCCTTGTGCATGCTGCAGTCTTCCTTCCCACCATAGGTAGCTTAAGAAGCTCTTCTGTCTCCTCTGGAACTTTGCCACCGTACTCATTTAATAAAATATTACAACAATCTATAATTCCCTTAGCTTTTTGATTAGGGAATCCCGCAGGACGAATTAGTTCAGCAACGCTCTCTACGCTTGCTTGTGCTATATCCCTCATTGACGGATACACTGAGAACAATCTATCAGAAGCTTTGCGAGTGTTATCGTCTTTAGTTCTCTGTGACAGTATAGTTGCTATTAGAACATGGAACGGGTCGCAAGGCCACCGTGGGTTCAGACCTTCCGATGATCTGCCGGGGAATGCGGCATCGTTTTCATATTCCTCAGACAATCGGTCGAGGATCCAGGATATGTCTTTTCCAACCATCTTAAAGCGTCTCCTGCCATGTATAAAGACCCAGTTACTAATATCAATTCATCGTCTCTGATCTTTAAGGCTTCATCCATAGCTTCACTTACGTTCTCAGCAATTGTAACTAAATTCATATGTTTCATAAAAGCCTCAGATACTTTTTCTGATGAAGCGGCTCTTATCGTATCTGGTTGCGTTATTATTGTCTTAGTAGCAATTTCAGATATGTTCTTAGAAATACGTTCAACGTCTTTATCGTCCAGTATGCCGAATACCACAAGAACTTTTCCATAAATATCCTTGATATCGGAACATAAACAGAATGAGCCAGCAAAGGTGTGAGATACGTCGATTATGAATGGCGTACCAGGAACTCTTTGCATTCTACCAGGCCAATTAACGTTCTTTAAGCCTGCCTTGATTTTACATCTGCACTTGTATCCGAATATAGAGATCTTAGAAATTGCTTCAATAGCTACTGCAGCGTTCTTAGCCTGACATTTTCCAGGAATCGAAACAAAATATTCTTCTTCTTTGTATGTAAATTCAGTACCGTATTCGGAAAGCGATAAAACTTCAACATCATTATTATCTATACGAGTTAAAGGAGCATTGTTTTCTTCGGCTACATTATTTATTATTGTAAACACCGGATCAGCATTTATCGTAACACAGGGAATGCCTGGCTTTATTATTCCAGCCTTTTCGAAGGCTATCTCCTTAATCGTGTCTCCGAGATATTCCGTATGTTCCATGCTAATGTTACTTATGACACATACTTCGGGAATTATTACGTTGGTGGCATCGAATCTTCCACCCATTCCTACCTCGACAACAGCATATTCCACTCCTTTGATTTTAAAATAAAGGAACGCAATAGCCGTCGTAACTTCAAAGAATGTACAAAGCATACCGTCCTCGGCCATAGCATTGACGTGATGTACAGTAAGAGCCGCCATATCAGCAAGTTCTTCGTCAGTTATCTGAATACCGTCAATAGAAATACGTTCATTGAAATTTAGAACGTGTGGGGAGATGAACCTTCCCGTCTTAACTCCGCTTTCTACAAGCATAGAAGTCATTGTGGCACATATGGAACCTTTTCCATCTGTTCCAGTAACATGGATACTCTTGAAACACTTTTGAGGATCATCTAAACGTTTCAACAACTCAGTAATATTATCGAGGCCAAGCTTAATCCCGTGGACACTAAGCCCATACAGCCAATCGAGAAAATCTTTCTTGGTCTTATTATCTATCACGTTAGTATGATATTCGGGGTTTGATATAAACTATCAGTCTAGTTCTTCTTGACACAATTTTAAAATATATTCTGACTGGGTCATTCCCTTCTTTTTAGATATAGATTTGATTAGTTCCGTAGTGCCAGACCCGTACTGTGCCGCCTTTTTCTTTGCTTCTGCAAGAAATTCGCATCCCATTTTCAAAGATATCGTTTTAAGTAATTTTTTTCTAGACAATTCATTTTTCGGTTCTATCTCTTCAAAAGGTAGTGATAGTGCTATTTCCATTAACTTTGAATCAGTAAAAGGTCTGTATATTTTCTTTCCAAAATATTTAGCCACCTTATCTTCGTGTTCTATAACCGAAGTAAGCAATCGTTTCAAATCATCATCTCGAGTTTTAAAAAACTCGTCTTCGTTCATTCCAATATATTTGTGGTAACCAGCAAACAACTCGTCCGCCCCGATACCTCCTAAGACGTGTTCTTCTTTACAAAACTTAGTTACGCAGAACGTAGGTACCTCAAAAGACAAAGTTAAAGGACTAACTGTTCCAGTAACACGTATCATCTCTCTTAAAATAGGCTCAATATTTTCTTCATTGAGATCGATATGATTCCATTTGAGCCCAAGTTGAGATGCTGCATATTCTGAATTAATTACGTCGTAAGACTTAACCTTACCAACAGAATAAAGAACAATACTTTTTGCATACATGTTGGCTATGCCAGCAATCAAACCAGAATCTATTCCTCCAGAGAAAGCAATTGCTACTTCTTTTTCAGATGTCACTTTCTTTATTGCATCATCTAAAGCCAAGCAGATACGTTCTGAATTCATGTTCACAAATCCTTATCTACGCAACATATGATAAAACTCTTCATGTTTCGAAGGTATGCGCTTAAGGCACAAGACTTACGACAGTATTAATACGATTATACTCCGTTACTGAAAGAATGGAAGGCGTGACTAGAATCGGTGTTTCATTGGAGCCAGAACTTCTAAAGGAATTTGATGCTTCGATTTCTACTAAGGGATATGTTAGTAGGTCGGAAGCTATCAGAGACCTTGTACGTGACTCGCTGGCAGAAAATGAATGGAAGAATGATGAAGAGTACATGACCGGAGTGAT
>DATESF010000040.1:0-9853 GCA_035271005.1 Candidatus Methanomethylophilaceae archaeon
CTCCGAATATGTGAAAATTCTCAAGGAGACGCCCGCAATCACTCGCGGACATACGTCCGCTCGCTCTCGCGGGCGTCTCTATTATCTATCTGATAACGACTTTTCATCTTCTGTAAAGATAACTACTTTCTGAAACAAGATTGGTTTTTGGTGACAAAGTACAATAAGGACGACAATACTACAGAGTGGGCGTTAACAGATATTAACAAAGCGATGTCGATCTATTCGTATGGAGATGTGAAAGTTAGCCCCAGAGGCAGTATTTACATAGGCAATATTACGGTTCAAAGAAAAGGCGGAGATGGCGGCAGGGATACCGCTAACATGCTTCAATTTAAAATCAAACCTTGTCTGATTTTCAATTATGTAAAATGATGCCTTATGTTTGTTAATGGGGACGGATATGGATAACTTTAACCGCCTTATCTTTACATGATATGGGCTTCGTAATCAAACATGCTCGGGATGTAGGAACAAGCAAAGTCATTCCACGCAATCAGTCCGGGTGTTGCAAATGTGCGTATTATGCATCGGAGTCGGTAAAGTCGATTCAGTATTGGGAAGTTGCACCGAATCACTGCAGTAGAAGACTTCCTTGCCTATGCGGCTTTTGTATGAACTATATTGCAAATCGAAGCACACAGGCTCCATATCGCTATAGATCTCACGGATTTCCGGAGTGTTGTCGTAACTGAGTATCCATTTGTGCTTCAGATTGCGGATAATGTCTGAAAGAGTGACATGATCTTCATGCTCGAAATGGTTCATGTACAACGTGCTGCCCTTCTCATAATACGGCGGATCTATGTAGACAAGGGTTGTATCCGTATCATACCTGTCCAGTTCTTCGGCCAGAAAATCATTCGCATCCATGCAGTGCACTTCGACGTTGTCCGACAATTCCGAAAGGGCGGCTATCCGTGACGTGAGATTCTTCTTGTTGAACCTGGCGTCAATTTTGTATTTGCCTTCTTGGCCTTGGCCGCCGATGACTCCGCCGTTCAGAATTCCCGATCTGTTGGTTCGGTTCATGAAGAATGTTGACAGGCCCAAGTCAAAGAGATCCTCATTCTTTTTGTTTCTCTGAATGTCGCGTTGTTTCGTCCATTCTTCAATGTTGACGTCAATCTCTTCAATGGCTTCGATTAACTCTTCCCCACGGTACTTAATCACATGCCACAGAGCATAAATCGAGCGATCCGCGTCATTCAGCACTATTTTGGATACGTTGCCCTCTGCGAGGAGAGTGACGGCGATACCCGCGCCTCCGGCGAAGGGTTCGATGTATGTTCCGCCCTCGAGTCCGTTGGTTGGAAGAAGGCTCTTGAAATAGCCTGAGAGTCTGCCTTTTCCTCCCGGATATCTCAATGGGGAATAGTACACCATGGTGTTGTATCGTGTTCTTGGCCAAATACTTTATTGTTCCTCGCCAACCATGTTTATGATGTTTTGAATGAACCAGCGCATGCCTATTTCGGCAATATCTTCTAAGTTCGATGAGGTTGCTGAGGTGATGTCCAAATTATGAGTGTAGTCATTGAGAAGCTTTCTGTATTTTTCCCTCTTAATTTTCTCCATGCAACTTATTACTTCGGACGTTAAATTCATATAATTTTTTTTCTTTCCTATGAACTTCTCCATGGCTGATAATGTGCGTTTCTCAGGCTCTCCGTGTTCACTTTCAAATTCACTCCAAAACCCTTTGTGAATTATAAGGAGCTTGGTAGCCTGTTCATACCCAGAACGGAGGAGTATACTTGCAGCTATCGGAGCTCTTTCATAAACCTTCTTCACATGTCCGCCTGCAGTACTCATATAATGAAGTTCGTGGCAAATTTTTAGAAGGGGTGCATGCACTGCAGAATCAGGATCCAATTTGTTCCAATTAAGAGTTCTAAAGAATTTCGCAGGTTTTGGCCCTCCGCCGGAACTAGGTTCCTCTCTTCCAGTGCCTGTTCCACCGCCAGTACCAGTTCCGCCCCCGGTACTAGTGCCTTCAGGAGGTTCAATATGGCCTCCGCCGACATGCCCGCCTCCTTTAGAATTCACCGACGACACTATCTCATCCACAAACCGGAGTATGCCATCCCTCTTATTGAGAGATCTTGACGATGTGCTTGTTCCATCGTCCAGAGCCTCAACTATTTGCTTCATGTATTCCATACTTCTACTCTTGTCCACAGTGTAAACGAGTTTACGAGATTCCTCTTTAAGGTTCAAACGTTCAAAAACCGATGATGTATCAACAACCCTGTCCAGAGTAGTAAATGGGAAGGAACTTGTGTAGTAATGTCTCATTTCTTTCTCGTCAAACACACCCTCATCCCTCAGTGCGTTGACTACTAATAACGCCTTGAGGTATATCGGTTTAGGATCGTTTATAGTGTCCCTCGCAATCATTGCAGGAGGCCAGGCCTGTACTCCACTACCTGTGTTGGCTTCAGAATGTATTTTCTTACTTTCCTGTATTGCATCATTTTTATCAAAAAATACCGCACAGTTAAATTCATCCCATAAAAGGTCTTTAGATCTCTTTCTGATTTCGGCCATCTCTACTGGAAAGGTGTCCTCTAATATCGAAGGGTCTCGAGCCAACTTAAGAACGGTCAAACGTCTGTTACCATCATAGACACGATATTTGCCCTCATCTTCGTAGTCCTTAGCAACCAGCATCACAGAGCTTGCCATCACGCCCTTGGACATACTCTTGGCCAATTCTATAATCTTTGTTCCCTGGTCTTCCAGAATGAACTGCATAGCCTCTTTCTGGTCTTTAGCTTCGAAGGTTCTGGGATTCTCTTCCGATACGAGAAGATCATCTATCTTCAACATTCTCCTTTCAAATTTATCGTTATTCATGTTATCGTCCGCTTGATTAGTTATGTGATTGTTATATTGCCTGTTTTCGTTATTTTCCACTGATTTTAACTCGAATTAATGGTATAGGTACGCCTCTTTCAAAGGAATTTTTTCATTGTCATCAATCTAGGCAGTTCGATAGGATAGTCTTTAATCTCGAAAGACAAAGAACCGCATTTGACACAGAAGTTCGGCTCATAACTTGTAAACCTGTGGCCACAGTCCAGACATACCCGTACTTTCGTGTTACCATCCTCGTCCTTCGTAATCATGAACAATTCACGACCATTACCGCGAATGTCCAATATTGGAATATGATCCTTTGATATGTAACCGATAAAGTAATTCTCCGACTCAGATATGTATTGAACAACCGCATAAGTTCCCGGTTGAGCAGATATCATCTGTGTCTCTGCCCGATCGGGTATATCGAACGCGGATATGATTTCCAGATCTCCGCTTTCATTCAGGATCCATGCCGCGTTGAAGCTGCCGTTGTATGATCCGTTGGTTTTAGAAGAGTTGAACGGTTTCCATCCTGCAAAATTCTGAAAGTCCGTCCTTTCTTTATCTTCGGCAGTTACTGTAATCGTCTGGGGCCACACCATGAAGGCCTGGACAGGGTAGTATTTCAGATAGTAGTCTTCTTTATTCAATTCCTGGCCTGACATCATATCACCGTATTCCCTTGCTCCGTAGATGGATCGTAATCTGTCCCGGCATCAACCGGTGCGATCTTGCCCGAGATGATGCCCTCGATTTCAATCAGTTTAGTTACGACCTTTGTTCCTAGAGTGGTAAGTTCAACAACTGTCTTGTTGTTATCAAATTTATTCTGTGTCATTAGTATGATACCATCATTTTCAAGCTCGTCGAGTTTTCTAGCATTCAGATTATTGTTGGTAGTAAAACTATAAACAACCGTTTTATTTGACGGCCCTGTATGATATAATCCTAGAATCATATCGATTTTGTTTCTGTCGCCAATAATCCTGCTAATTTCGGTATCCACGTATCACTATCAACTAAAGCCCTTTTACAACTGTCACTGCTATTAGCATTCGGTTATATGCTAAAACCATATATACCAATAATGGATTTATCATATCACCAAAACCAAAAGGTGGTAAAAATGAAGAAAATACTCGTAGTACCGAAAATCTCGAAAGGATACCGTATAGCACTCACCAAAGAGCTATGCGAAAGAATAGGAGTGAATGAAGGCGAGAGATTAGTAATCTCTGAAAATGATGCAGGAGACATCGTTCTCCGGCCTCAGAAGGCGGTGTCTTGATGGCATCTGGTCTTGAATCAGTTCTGATTCTCAAGGATCATCAGAAAAACTCGGAGGTTGCGGAAGATGTTCTCTGTGAAGATTGATGGGTATTCGCACGAGATTCTAAGGAACATCCGCGTAGAGGATATCCGATCATACCTGAATTCTCTTGGATACGAGTTTGTTGAGACGCATCATAATTATCACTTGTATAGGGACGACACGGACGATCTTCTTACTGTGCCGATCCATATGGATTTCAGAGATTATGGTTACAGGGTCGATGAACTCGTAAGATTGCTTGCGAAAAAGAAAGACGTCTCGGTGCAGAGGATCATTGCGGAAATAAACGGATCCGGAAACGGGGTGGAGTGAATGTCCGCGGATATAGATAACATCCAGTTATCGGATTGGATATATAGATACATTTTAGAAAACGGGCCGTGCAAGACCTCAAAATTACGCAATGAATGTGACGTCTCGGCAAAAACTGTAAGAGATTGCTGCGAAATGCACTCGGGCCTGACATCGCTTAAGGTCAGACGTTGTAACATTTGGCTTACTCCGGAACAGATCTTATGGTATGAAGAGGACATTTTGGGATGTATCGAACATGGCATCGATAATCCAAAAGATATTGTCAAAGCTCTCGGATCTAATGCGTTCCAACGCGATGTGTTGACTGCTGTAATCGAACAGATGGATGCGGAAGTGATTGCATGAAGAGTTATTGCGTCAGTATTCCACTTGTAACATGGTACGATGCATTTGTCGATGCGGAAACCGATGAAGAAGCCATAGCAAAGGGTATGGCAGAATTCAGAGAGATTAAGCATGACATGAACAAAATAACAGAGAAGTGCGACCTGGAGATTGACGAAGAAACTGAGATCTTAGTCAACGAGGTGCTTTAAAGATGATTAATTGCGGTAACCGGAAGCACCATCAACTTCTCATGGATGTTTGTAAATCAAACGGTCTGCCATCAGACGGATGGATATTTTGGATTCCCGCATATTATAAAGAAAACACCGGCGAACTAGACATACCTGAAATTTGGACACGTTTTAAAACAGACACTGACGGAGAGTATCGCGCATATATCCGTCCCGATAATGATATCAGAATCAAAGTAGGTCTGTCTGTTTCATATGTCGTAGATGAGAAACTGAAACACAGGGAGGGTTGGGTGGCATATGGCCAGACCAAAGAAAGTCTACAAGGATGACGTGGCCGCTTTCGTAGATCACATCACTGCAGAAGAAGATTATGCGAATCGCACCATCAGGTTTTACCGTGATGAGGGGTCTTGCATATTCAAATTGCTTGACTTGCACGTACGGCCCAATATCAGAGCCAAAGACGTGACAAAACAAGAAGTGTATGAAGTGTTGCGTCATATGCGTGCAAACGGATACGCGGTACAGACGATGAAGGGTTACATGACCGCATTGCGAAAAATCACCCTGTATCACGGCAACCCTGAACCCACATCTACAAAGATACGTTGGCCACACGATGCACGCCCGAGTGTAGATTGGCTCACGGCGGAAGAGGCTCAGATATTGTTAGATCATCCCAAGAATCCGATGCAGGATATATCCGTGCATCTAGAGTTATGTATGGGATTGCGCCGCATAGAAGTTGTTCGGTTACGTGTTAGTGACATCGATTATGAACGTAGATGTGTAACCGTCACAGGTAAAAGCGGTAAATTGCGATTGGTACCTTTCCATCCGGAGACCGAGTACACGCTCAGCCGATACATGGAGTATAGAACCGCCTTAGTCACTATTGCACGATCCGAGAATCCGGAAGTCAATGAACCTGAAGAACTCATCATATGGGGTAGAAGTAGACAATTATCTGCGTACTCACAGGTCAAAGTCACCGGATTTGATAAACAACTTAAAGCATTGATTCCGGAAGTTGGATTCAAATTTTCAAATCACACATTGCGCAGAACCTTTGGTCGTGCAATGTATAGATCTAATGTCCCTGTGGCTACAATCGCAAAGATTCTAGGCCATGAATCAACGGACGTAACACTCACCTATATCGGTGTAGACCTCGACGATATGAGCGCAGCAATGTCACAATTCGTGCTCAGATCGTCTGATGTATCAAAACTATTGGAGGAATGTGTAGAATGAATAAGGAGAGTTTCGGAAATCAAAACCCCTTAAAAAAAGGGGTAGCCAGTAAGAAATGGTGGGCCCGCCCAGATTTGAACTGGAGTTTCATGCACCCCAAGCATGGAGGATACCAAGCTACCCTACGGGCCCATAAAGGGTTTGTTTGAAATGGTTTATCCTAACGGTGCGACCTCTCCGATGAGGTCAGCGTGGGATACGATCATCCTGCGGCAGCAGTATCTCTCAAACCCAAGGTCATCGAGGACGTCCTTAGGGTTTTCTCCACCTTTGCTTATACGGTCTGCGTACACGGGGTAAGCGCTGCCTACAACCTTGCCACATGTGAAACATCTCACCGGTATTATCATTTTAAATCACCTGTAGGACTTCTGCTTCTTGGCACGTGCACCGTGTCCAAGTTCGTGAACAGGTAATTTTCTCCTGGTGTCATTGATCATCAGGGTTCTGTCGTAGGCTTTGAACACTGCCTCAAGTTCTTCATCTTTAAAGAACTCCACGAGTCCTCTAGCGATGGCAGTTCTTGCTGCTGCTGCCTGTCCCATAACTCCGCCACCGTCAACAGTGACGCGTATGTTTACCTTTTCTGCCTTCTCGGCTGCTATTCCCAGAGGTTCCATTATCTTAAGTTTGGCCAGTTCGGGGGAATAAATCTCTAAAGGTACCTTATTAATGGTAACTTTACCGTTTCCCTCCTCGATAACCGCTCTTGCGACTGCGGATTTCCTCTTTCCACTTGTATTTACACTTTCCATGAGATCATCTCACGTTAGAACCCAGGTATTTAGAAACGGCTCCAAGGGTCGTGTATTTGCCGGTAATCTTCTTCATTGCTTCCTCAGGTACTTCAATAGTAACATCGGCGAACTGTTTAGGAACTCCTACGTGTACCTGAAGTCTTCTGTAAGCATCTCTTCCACTGGATTTTGTCCATGGAAGCATTCCTCTAACGGACCTCTTAAACAAAAGATCAGCTCTGCGCGGATAGAATGGTCCTTTTCTCTTAGTTGTGTCACCAAGTTCAAGGCGGTGTTTGTATTTTGCGAACACCATATCTTTCGCACCTGTCAATATAATGGATTCACAGTTCAGAATGATAATTTCCTCTCCGTCCATGATCCTTTCTGCTACGATGCTTCCGAGCCTTCCGTAGATAAGATCCTTTCCGTCAATAAAAGTCACCATTTGTTCACCTCATTATCCTAATATTGGATCCTTTTGGGTTAGCGTCCATGAGATCTCTTATGCTCACGGCCTTTCCACCAGATTCCAAAATGGCATCTTTGGCCTTCTGAGAGAAGGAGTAAGCTGCCACTGTTACATTCTTTGTGATATTGCCTGCTGCGAGAACTTTACCGGGTATGACTAATGTCTCTCCGTCCTTAGCATATCTTTCGATTTTGCTAAGATTCGTTTCGGCCCAATTCCTATGTGGTTTTTCTAGCCGAACCGCGATGTCTCGCCAGATAGCAGATTCGTTATCCCTCGAAGTCGCCTTAAGATCAAAGATCAAAGCGATCAGCGAAGGGTCTGTTTTGAAACTTGCCTTCATATTTCTGACTCTCCCGACATTGGGTAAATTTGTCGTATGCTGGATTCGTTTATAAAACTTACCTACCTATAAAACGCGCATATATCTTACGTGACGCAACTAATAGTACGACGTTTATGTTTAATACTGTTCTCGCATTAGCACAGATGATATCATGATTAGATTCGGACCTGCGGGTATACCGCTATCGTGTAAAGGCCGCACCCTCAAAGATGGCATCGAGGACGTTCACAACCTAAGCCTTACAGCCATGGAGATACAAATGGTGAGGCCAAGCAGCTATGCCAGACCTCCCGAAGAAGAAGAAATCGGGATGACCATCAAAGATATCACAGAGGACTTTGTCGTCGAGATTATCAGAGATGATATGCCTATCAGTTCACCTGACGTAGAGATTGAAGAGTCTGATGACCTTCTATACATGTCATCCAGTGTATCCAACACCTTCGGATCACTTTATCCTATAGGCGATATTGCCAAGAGGATGGACGTGAAAATGTCGATACACACTCCATATTACATGGACCTTGGATCAGATACTCCTTTGGCTGACACTTGTATGGACAGTCTAAGACACGCAGCATTGATACTCAACGCCCTTGGCGGAGATACTGTTGTCACAAGTCTAGGATTATACAATTCTGGATCTAGAGAAGATACTGATGCTCGTATCTACGAGAACTTAGAATTAATATCTGAATGGTGGCAGGATGAAAATCTTAAACCAAGACTGGGTATCGAGATAAGCGGTCATCAGGAAACTTTCGGTTCACTTGAACAGATTCTTGAACTGTGTGATGCTTTTGAGAACATCATACCTGTCGTTAACTTCCCACGTCATCACGCCCGAACAGAAGGTTCACTTATGGAGACACAGGACTTTATCGATCTGATTGAAACCGTTCAACCTTACAGCAAAGGCGGAGTGTATTCACAATTCGCTGGCGTAGAACATTACGGCGGAGAAGAGAGAAAAATCACTCCAATTAAAAAGGGAGACCTTAAATTTGAAACCCTTGCTGACGCAATAACCGAAGTGAATCCTGAAATGACAGTTATATCATGCTCTCCACTTTTGGAACACGACGCCATGTATATGAGAATCATCAAAGAAAGGGTACTCAGTAAAAAGGTAGCAAAGATGCTTAAAGATCAGAAAAAGCAGGCTGCCGAGGTTTCTGGGGAATAAGTATGGACCCAGCGCTAGAATATCTTTCGAAGAAATGCTTAGAGACAGCTTCGCAAGTATCTAGCAAGGACAGAAAGAAACTTGAAGACCTTATAACAACCAATCGTAAGGTCTTCATTTACGGCTCCGGCCGTTCTGGCCTCGTTGGTGAACTACTTGCTGTACGTTTAGTACAGCTTGGAATAGACGTTCATCTAGTCGGAGAAATGACCACGCCGATAATCGATCGTTGCGATCTTACGATACTTATCTCAAACACAGGCGAAACGGCGTCTGTTATCAACACAGCAAACATCGCTGGACGTATCGGGTCCTATGTTGTATGTATCACTTCAGACCCCAGGAGTAAGCTGGCACATGCGTCTGATATGATAATTCTAATGAAAGCATGCGACATCAAAAGAGAGTATGCTCCCTTAGGAACTATATTCGAAGGATCAGTCATCCTTTTCTTTGATAGTTTTATTGCAGATTTGATGAAAAAATTTGATTGTGATGAGACTCAGATGAAGAGCAGACACGCTATCTGGGTCTAATCAAGAGTCTTCTGAAACAACCATTTGAACTTCTTTGGAGACTCCGTCTTCTACAGTGAACGCCATTAACGTTTCGTCAGATGGGTCAAGAACAATAGAAAAACCAATATGTTCTCCGAATATGTCGGAATGTGTTTTAACGTCCACATCAGAAAGATAACATCCAAAACCAGGATGAGAATGATACCATCCTACTACAGTGCCACTTTCATTCTTGTCTATCGATGTAAAAAGCTCTTCCAGCGAGTCTGAGTTAAACTTTACACTGACGTTAGTTGAGTCAAGTTT
>DATESF010000041.1:0-22500 GCA_035271005.1 Candidatus Methanomethylophilaceae archaeon
TTCTAATAGAATTGAAGGAGTGATAAACATGGTAAAAATAACACCTGAAGCAGAAAAGTTCATAGTAGAACTTTTGGATAAAAACAACAAAACTGGCTATGGCATTAAAATTTATCTGTCTGGTCACGGATGCTCCGGACCTCAGTTCGGAATGTCTTTCCAGGAGAAAGAAGCAGAAGGAGACATAGTCGATACATCTTCTAAGGAATTCAAAATATTCTATGACAAAGATACTACAGAGCCTTTGAAGGACTGCGTTATCGAATTCGTAGATGACCCCAACTTCGGCACAGGTCTTACAATTAGAGACCCCAACGCAGGAAGCGGTTGCTCTTCCTGTAGCGGCTGTAGTTAAACACTAAGGGGCGTTCAACGCCCCTTAACTTATTTTTTTATTTACACTGTAACACTTTCGGACACCCCCTGGTTATCCTTTTATCCTCACTTATCTTATTCAGTGATAGAATGAATTATTTATCTCATCCCAGGATCGCCCCCGGAAAAATAGAGGAGCGGGAATATCAGGTCTCTATGGCGAAGGGATGTCTTAGCGGTAACACGCTGATAATCCTGCCTACTGGCCTAGGTAAGACTGTGATAGCGCTCTATGTATCCGCATGCATATTAGAAAGAGGGGAAAAGGTCCTGATGGTGGCACCTACTAAACCTTTAACGGACCAGCACGGTACATTCTTCAAAGAAAATCTTTTGTCCACCGAAGTAGGCGTCATAGATGGTAATACTAAGCCGGAAAAGCGTACAGTGATGATAAAGGACTGTGATCTCATCGTATCAACTCCTCAGACCGTATCCAACGATCTAGAGAACGGACGATACGACTTGGAAGACTTTGGTCTTATAATATATGATGAAGCCCACAGAGGCACCGGCAACTACGCTTACGTCACTGTAGCCGAACATTGTGGGGATCACATACTGTCAATGGGTATGACTGCCTCTCCGGGAAGTGATCTTAACCGCATAGAAGAAATATGCAAGAATTTGAATTTCACTCGTATCGACGTAAGAGGAGACGATGATCCAGACGTATCGCCTTATATTTTTGATACTTATGTTAAAAGAGTGGAAGTAAGCATGCCGAAGGACTTGACAGACATCATCTCACTTCTGCAGAAAATGCTCAACCATTACGTCATAGAACTTACTAATCTCAGTCTTTTTAATTCTAATTGGCCTCCATCCACCAAACATTTGCTAGTGGTGGGAGAAACACTACAACGTAGACTTGCCAGAGGAGAAAAAACTGCTATAGTATTCAGAGGCCTAACAGTGCAGGCGATATGCCTCAAACTTTTACATGCGATAAGTCTCGCTGAGACACAAGGTATGAGCGCCCTTAGATCGTATCTTCAGAAAATCGATTCCGATTCTAAAAAAGTAAGTGCCAGTAAAGGCACCAGAGAACTTGTGGATTTAAAAGAATACAAAGATATGGTACAAATTACCATTAACTCTCCAGTAGAACATCCTAAGATATCCCGAGTGATGAGCATCGTCAGTCGAGCGCTTAATTCCTCGGAGAATTCAAAGGTCATAGTATTCTCACAATATCGCGATACGTGTGATATGCTTGTAGAGAAGATATCTACTATACCTGCCGCCAGAGTGGGTAAACTTATCGGACAGTCCAAAGGCGGGCTAAAGCAGAAAGAACAGATACAGATACTGGATGATTTTCATTCAGGTAAGTGTAATGTTATCGTATCTACGTCTGTAGGTGAAGAAGGGCTTGATGTTGCCAGTACTGATTCTGTGGTGTTCTATGAACCAGTACCGTCAGAGATACGAACGATTCAAAGAAGAGGCCGTACAGGAAGAAAGAGCGATGGCGAAGTCTACGTACTAGTTGCACGAGGAACCATTGACGAAGTGTTCGAAAGGTCCAGTAAAAAGAAGGAAGAACTTATGCGTACACGTCTGGACAGTTTAAGCCGTACGTTGAAAAATCGGGTCCCATCTAAAAAGGATAATGGACAGACCAAATTAGTTGATTTTTGAAAACGATTAATAGTTTCTTTGATATTGGTGTAATATGCTTTTCGCGGAACTCGCTGAGACGTTCGATCGTATAGAGGCTGAACCGAGCCGTCTTGCAATGACATCTATACTTTCTGAGTTCCTTAAAACTGTTGAATCGGACGAGATATCTACTGTTATATTTTTAAGTCAAGGAAAACTTCGCCCTGATTTTTATCCGCAAGTACTGGGTATGTCAGATAAGCTTGTTATAAAGGCCCTATCCGCCACATCGGGACTCTCCGAGTCAAAGGTTACGGAAGCAGTCGTAAAAGAAGGAGATCCGGGAATAGCCGCTGAAGAACTCATAAAAAATAAAAAACAGATGACTCTTTTTTCAAATCCTCTTACTTTAAAACGAGTGATAAAAAGTCTTACGGATATTGAGGACTCAGAAGGCAAAGATTCTCAGAATAAGAAGACAAAAATTCTTTCCAATATGCTTCATGACTCAAAACCTGTTGAAGCTAGATATCTATGTCGCATAGTTACAGGAAGAATGCGAGTGGGTGCTGGTACGATGACCATATTGGATGCTCTAGCAGAAGCGTTCGGGAAAAAAGAAGATAGACCAGACCTTGAAAGAGCGTTCAACATCACATGTGATCTAGGCCTTGTCGCCCGAACAATAGTTAAGGAAGGCATGGACGCTATACGGGAGATAAAGGTGAACGTCGGAAATCCTTTGAAGGTCATGCTAGCCGAACGTCTACGTTCTATACCAGAAGTGGTAGAGAAACTAGATGGAAAATGTGCCATGGAATACAAATACGACGGAATCAGAGTGCAGGCTCACATTACGAAGGATTCAGTCAAACTTTATTCAAGAAGACTTGAGGATCTTACGCCTAACTTCCCCGATATAGCTAAGTCGTTAAGAGAACGTTGTAAAGTCGACGAAGCAATAGTGGAAGGCGAATGTGTAGCCATAGATCAGGAAACGGGGAACATGTTACCTTTCCAGGAAGTGACCCACCGCAGAAAGAAACATGGTATGCTTGAAGCTGTAGAAAAATATCCAGTACGAATATTTTTGTTTGATATGCTTTACTTAGACGGGAGAGATATGACTTCCGAACCTTATTTAGAAAGGCGTTCCTCAATAGAAAAGAATTTTGAAATATCTGAAAACGTCCAGATGACCACTATGAGAATAGTATCCTCGTCTGAGGAGGGTCAAAGGTTCTTTGACGAAGCTATAGCAGCAAGATGTGAGGGAATAATGGCCAAATCAATATCCGACGAGTCTGTGTATAGAGCTGGGTCTAGAGGTTTCCTCTGGATAAAATATAAGAGAGATTATCAACAAACGCTAGTAGATACTTTTGATTTAGCAGTAGTGGGAGCATTCTACGGGATGGGAAAGAGAGCAGGAACATATGGGGCACTTCTCATGGCCGCATATGATCAAGACGGCGATAGATTCGGGACTGCATGTAAACTAGGCACAGGGTTCGACGATGAATTTTTAGAAAAACTTCCTGAGATGCTGGAAATGTACAAGAGTCAAGAAAAACCTTCTTCAGTAGATGCTCAGATGATTCCCAACGTATGGTTTGAACCTTCAGTTGTACTTGAGGTTACAGGGGCAGAGATAAGCATCAGTCCGATACACACTGCGGCAATGGGATACGCCAAAGACGATTCCGGTTTAGGAATAAGATTTCCTCGTTTCACAGGGAGAGTACGTAACGATAAAAATGCCACCGAATGTACCACATACTCAGAAATGGGGGATATGTACGCACTTCAAGAACGTGATTCAGATGGTTTGACCTAACGGTCCGTACAAAAGTTTAAGATATAAGCAGAGGTTGAGGAGCGCATGAAGACCTATGTTGCCGAGAAAACCGATGATTCAGTAACCCTCGGACTCAAAGATGTAGACATGGCAATAATTCAACCTCTCATGGATGCCTTATACGATAACAAGGACGTTCTCCTAGTAAGATACGAGGAACAACACCCTGATCTTGACGATTCTAAACTTTACATAAAAGTTAAGAAAGGCGATGCTATGGAAGCCGTAAAGGATGCCGCAGACCGCCTATCCAAGTATTTTGCGGAGATCGTTTCTTAAGATGAGCTACAGGCTCTGTGATACCGATGAAACGAAAATCGGTATGCTCTACTATCTTAGCGGTGCTGATGGCACCGGCGGACGTATAAAAGTTCTACCTGAAGATTTCCGTGTTACAGAGATATCCGATGGCCCCCCGGAAGACCCTAATGGAAAATATGTTACAGCGAAAGTAACCAGCACTAACTGGGAAACCAACCGAATGGTACGATTGTTATCCAGAAGCTTGGGGATATCGCGAGAAAGAATTAGTTTCGCAGGGACGAAAGATAAAAGGGCGGTAACATCACAACTGATGTCCTTTGAATGCTCCCCTGAAAACCTTAAAAACGTGGATCTGAAGGAATTAGAAATTACAGATATTTACAGATCGAAAAGACCTATACAAATAGGGGAATTGATAGGTAATCGTTTCTCCATACGTGTGAAGGAAACAGAAATGCCGTTTTCCGAAATACCTGAAACGTTAGAAAGTATCATTTCCGACGTTCGTAACACTGGTGGTTTCCCTAACTATTTTGGAGTACAACGTTTCGGAGTCGTCAGACCAGTAACGCATCTTGTAGGCGAACAACTTGTACGCGGTAACATCGAAGGTGCAGTGAGGACCTATCTTTCATTTCCCTCGGCCTTCGAAACCGAAGACGTCATGGAAGCACGAAAGGAACTGGCACATCGTGATGATTGGAAAGAATTGATAAAAATAATGCCTGAGCCTATGGGATTTGAAAAGTCTATGGTTTGGCATCTTATAGAATCTCCCGGTGATTGGACTGGTGCGATAGAGACTCTTCCCAATAACTTACAAATGATGCTAGTCCATGCTTATCAATCCTATTTGTTCAATCTGATGCTCAGCAAAAGGATGGAACTAGGACTTCCTTTGAATTTGCCTGTTGAAGGTGATACAGTCATACCAATGTCTGCAAACGGAACACCTGATCATGGACATCCCATATGTGCCACATCTAAAAATTTAGACCTAGTTAAGTCACAAGTTAGGTCCGGCCGCGCATTCGTATCCATAGTCCTATTTGGTAGCGAAAGTGTAATACAAGATGGAGAAATGGGCGGTATCGAATCCTCTGTACTTAAAACAGAAAAGTTAGAAAATTCGGATTTCATAGTACCTGGACTTCCCCGATGTAGTTCTAAAGGAAGCCGTCGCGAGATACTCTGCCCAGTAGATGATCTTGGCTACAAGTTGGGCGAAGATTATTACGATGTGGAGTTCACCCTATCCAAGGGCAATTATGCAACGACATTGATGCGAGAATTCATGAAGTCGCAGATGCTGAATTACTGAGATTTTTTAGAGCCCTGGCACTGTAAACTCCAAGGTTAAATTTCTTCATAACATCATATATTGACATGTTCTCTGTGATCTCAGAAACCAGTGCAGAAACCTCTTCAGAAATCAAATCGACTCTCATAGCACCGTTCACAGCCTCGAAGATATAGGATACTAGAGTCTTTGCTTCATCAGCATCTTTTGCGCCTCCAGCGACGAATGCACAGGGAATAGTTATTATCGGTTCAATATCGATATCTACAAGATTTGCTCTTGTAACTGCATCGTAAGAGAGTCTCTCCATCCTTACAAATTCAGGAGTTCCAGGAGTGATCGGTCCGTACTCTTTGATGTTTGATAGATATATCATGACCACGTCCGCAGTCTCCTGGTCCGTCTCAAGCATGTTCTCTATACCTGGGTCGTCCAAAGAGCGCTTGCTGACGTAGGCTCTACGTAGGAGCCTCTCTGCGTGCCTCATTATAACTTCTGGTGTCTCTTCATCAATATCTTCTGATGCTTTTACAGCTCTCTGGGTGAGAACTTTTGCTTCTTTAGGACGATCAGATTTGGCAAGAATATCGGACATTTGTTGCAATAACTCCTGTTCTGGGTCCTTCGTCATTAGAAGACTTTTATACATTTTTAGGATTCCTTCTTGATTATCGCGTTTAGAATAAATCCTAGCTCTAATTACGATAGCTTCGGCGTTTTCAGGCTCATCTGAAAGCACCATATCGATGACATTATCGGCACCATCCAGATTATTATTCTCGCAGTGTGCAGAAGCTAGACGTATACGAGCAGTATTGTCGGAGCCAGATTTTGAAACGGCCATTGTGTAATCGGATATAGCTTCATCCAGATCTCCCTCTGCCATACTGATGTCACCTCGCTTAATGTAAATTTTAGGGTCTCCTTCGCCATACTGTATCGCATTTTGATATGATTCAAGGGCTCCCTCGGAATCTCCTAGTATAGCCTTAAGATCCCCGTCTTTTTCCCAAAGGTCAGGGTTTTCATCAGCGTAGCTTAGCCCTTCTTCAATTATGGCTGCGGCTCCTCTTTCGTCATTGTTAGAAATGTAGACTTTTGCTCTAAAAAGTATATATTCAGGTACGTCAGGCGCCAATTCTAAAGCACGGTCTGCCATTCTGGCAGCACCTCTGATATCTCCTGTAGAATATAGGGAACGAGCGATATCGAAAAGTGCCTTCACATCTTCCTCTTCAGGCTCTTCCTCTTCAGGCTCTTCCTCGATTACTTCTTCCTTTACTTCAACAGAATTCTCTGCAATTTCTAGCGCAACATCCTCTTCATACAACTCGGTGCGTATCCTATCTGCAGATACCATGTCTCCATTGTCTGTGTATGCTTGCATAAGATCCATCTTAACGATGCGGTTATCTGGATCTTTCTCAAGTATACGGTGACAGATTGTGATAAGTTCGGGATGGTTGCCCATTGAAGTGAGAATAGCTTTCTTAGAGAATAACAATAGTAACGATGAAGATTTTTTAGTTAATTTAGAATTTACCAAAGAAAGTGCAGCAGATCTATTGCCAAGTTTCATCATACAATCTGCAGCGTCAACCACGGCGTAAATATCGTCAGGATCTATCGTAGATATGTCCGCACATACTATGATTGCATCTTCATACATCCCCGAATGAATACAGATTTCTTTCTTGATGTTGTATACACTCGTATCCCAGACATTCACCATGATTGCCATGTCTAGGAAATAAATCGCCTCCTTATATTTTCCCGATCTAGCAAAAATCATACCTTTTTTTACTAGGGCGTACACACATTCTGGTTTGAGCTCAATGACACGGTTCAATGATTCCACAGCTCCGTGGAAATCCCCTTTTCGTTCTTGTACTGATGCTTTAGAGATCCAATATTCAGGTTCGTCTAAATCCATTAGTACAGCGCGGTTGTATGCATCTTCCGCTGAATCTAAATCATCTGCTGCCTCGTCGGCCATACCTTTAGAATGCCAAGTGATAGGTGAAAGTGGATCTAAAGCCGCTGCTGCGGCAAAGGATACAGACGCTTTTAAAAATTCACCCATTGAGAATTCGGAATTACCTCTTAATCGGCGGACCGTCGCTATACTTCCGTACTCGGACTCCATCTCTTCACATAGATCAACGACTTCTCTGTACAAGCCATCATTTATCAGCGATTTTAGTACTGTTATGAAATTCTCAGGCCTTGGATCCGCCAAAATGGCTCTTCTGTATGATGATAAAGAGCCTTCGGCATCTCCCGTGGCTAATTTTGCTTGAGAATATTCGAGAATTATCTTTGCGTTGTCTGGATCTATTTCCAGAATCTTATCGCACATCATCAGGGCCTTTTGCTTATTACCTTGAATAGAGTAAATATCCTTGATAAGAATCATTATCTCAGTATTCATAGGATTCATTTTAAGAGCTGAATTCGCCTCTTTCATAGCTCTGTCGGCCTTTCCCATTGCGAACAGCACTTTAGCCCGTTGTAAACGGGCCTCCGAATAATTACCTCCGTATTTAACGGCCTCTGATGCTGCTTCTAGAGCTGCTGAAAGGTTGCCAATAGCCATGTCGTTTTTTGACAATAATGTGTTGGCCTCCACATCCTCAGGATAATTCAATAGAATCTTTCTAAGGACTGGCTCAGCGTGAGCGTTCATAGATTCCGATATTAAATGTTTAGCGCATTTCAAGTACGCGTCAAGATCTGCGCGCTCAGTATCAAGATAGAACAGTACGTAGTTTGCAGCATCGTCCTTGTTCCCCATCTTGGTATAAACTTCTATTAATCCTTCCATTACAGCAGGAGATTGGGGATCAGTAGCTTCTGCATCCCGGTAGAGGGAAAGTGCTTTGTCGACTTTTCCTTCTTTTAAACAAACCTGAGCTGCTTCGCAAATTATGTATGTACAACCTGTTTTGACCAAGTCGTCATAAAGTACCTCGGCGGAATACCAATCACTTTCATCGGCGGACATACGAGCGGCCGCGAGCATGTACTCCCTACTCTTGTGAATATATTCAGCGGAATTTACCAACGCCTCTGTAGCGATATCACGTTTTCCACTATACCAGTCGCAATAAATTTCATATAATTTTTTTTGAGGAGTTTCTTCTTCGTCAGTACCGCATGCTACTGTGTTACGTTCAGCGTAGAGTAATTCGATGTTTCTGTAATACATCCAACCTCCTGCAGGATCTGCTTCCTCGAGTAGCTTGTATATCCTCTGATCCAGTGGATTACTGCATCTACCGTACATCAGTATCTTCTTTGCAGCAGATTTATCCTGGCGTTCAAGTAAGAGGCGTGCGTTTACAATACTTCTAAGTGTAATATCTTGACCGTCAAGAACAGAATTGAACATAGCCTCGGCGTCCTCGAGGTTTCCCATTTTTTGAAACAACAAAGCAGCCTCTAATGCAGGCGCACTATCTGAAGAACGACGTTTTGCCACGATATCAGGAATTATGGATCTGAGGCGATCACTACCTGCATCGTAAAGGGCGTCCATAAGCCTAACAAGTACTGCAGAACTGACCGAACCTTTGGAAGCAATCACTTCATCAGCGATATTTTCCGCCGGATTCTTCTTTTTACCAAGTGAAAACTTACTAGTCCCAGATCCTGAAAGTTTTTTCCATGTAGCTAAATCAAATGAACTTTGAAATACTGGTCCTGAACCCATCAGCATGGTATGATTAACCCAATAGATAAATCTAGGGAAATAAGTTGGCTGTCTGAAAAAGATTATATGTTACGTCTAAGGGTCCAATTAGAGTATAGTTACCAGATACCGTATGAAACCTTGATGAATTTACATCATGATTATATATCAGTGAAAAATTAGGGAAACTTAATGCAGCTGTGATCTAGCTGGTTAAGATTCGAGCCTTCCAAGCTCGTTACCCGGGTTCGAATCCCGGCGGCTGCACCACCTTTTTAATTTTTCATACTCTGAATGTTTTTAGTACTCACGACTCATTATGAGCTGTATGGCTTCAGTCATCGTCGATATGGCCTTCTGCAGCAAGACGCATAAGGTCACAGTCAAACTAAAAGAAGATGGGGATCTAAGCGTTCATATAGCAACAAATTGTGATCACATTAAGGAATATGCCAAGAATCTAGGCGATACACTTACGATACAGGACGTGACTGATTGGAGCGGCAGTAAAGTTTACAACGAAGCCGTATGTAAACCAGCTTCGATAACTTGTTTGGTTCCAGCAGGAATTATGAACGCAGCATGGCTTGAATTGGGCATGTTATCTAAATCTAGAGCTAGAGAAATCCAAGCTAACTGCGTACGCTTTGTAAAAAAGGACGAGACTAAACTCATAGACGAATAATTGCTTTGTAAAATAGCCCTTAATTAAATATTGGGATTAGTTGACTATACTATGAGCAAGGTCACCGACGTTAAGAACGCTCTCATTGGAACGTTCATAGGCGTACTTAGTATTCTTCCTGGAGCCAGCGGGGGTGTTGCAGCTGTTGTTTTTGGAATATACGAAAGGTTAGTTAACGACCTTGCAGACATATTCAATAAAATAAGGACTGACTTTAGATTCTTATTCTTCATAGGAGGCGGCCTGGCATTAGGAATGGGAGTCACCGCATTCGGATTAGACTGGTTAATGACGAACTTTGAAGTTCCAGCCATGTTCTTTTTTACAGGATTGATCATTGGACAATTCCCTGATGTCTTTAAAATGACACAAGAGGACGGGAAAAAATCTTCGCCGTTGAACTATCTGGCACTTGTAGCAGGAATATTGATTACAATATTGCTTGTGTTCGCTGGAAATTTGGGAGTTGATGGGTCCGAGGCGGAAATCACTCGTAGCGTGTCCATGTATCTTTTACTTATATTCACAGGATTAATAATAGCAGCTTCAAAAATAGCTCCTGGTGTAAGCGGTAGCGCAATACTACTGGCTATGGGACTTTACAAACCTCTAATCTCTGCTTTTACGAGCTTTGACCTTGTCGTTATACTGTTCTTCGGAATCGGATTAGTCGTAGGTATCTTCCTATTTGCAAAAATAGTATCTTGGGCTCTTGGCGCATATCGTAAATCTACATACTTCCTGATATTCGGCCTTACCGTTGGTTCCACTTTGATAGTTGCGTATAACACATTTATGGTGACTGATACATGGTCTGAAGGAATCAGCGGAATAATTGCCCTGGCACTTGGACTTATATTCAGCTTTTGGTTATCAAGGATTAGCAACAAGTATACCGATGAACAAGAAGAGTGACCGTCGCAATTGATTTATTAGTTCTATTGGATGAGTACTCATGTTCGGTCGTAAAGAAAGTCTATGGAAACTTAAAAGGTCGGCCAAAGCTGGAAATTGCGAAGCCGCTTTCGAAGTAGGAGCATGTTATCTTAACGGAATAAGCGCGGATAAAGATATTGATAAAGCCGTAGAATTCTTTAAACTGGGAGCAGAACTAGGTTCGCCAGGTGCTGCTATGATCCTTGGAGACATGCTTGAATGTGGTTACATCAACGGCAACAATGAGATGATCTTGGACTTCGATACAGCTTTTATACTATTCAAGATGGCAGCCGATGGCGGACTTGCAGCGGGTTTTTACCGCGTGGGTATGATGTATAAAGCAGGTAGAGGTGCACCCCAGGATGCAAAAAAAGCATATTCGCTAATTCTAGATGCAGCTTCTAAAGGGCTGGATAAAGCTCAGATGACACTTTATTACATGTACAAAGACGGATGTGGCGTCGAACCCGACATGGACAAAGCGATAGAATATCTGAACATGGCCGCAGAGAAGGGAAATGCAGAAGCTATTTCCAAATTAGAAGATCTTTTTCCAGATGAGAACTAAGTATTTAGAAAAGAATAAAAACAGAAGCAGGGCGCTTAGATGGGATAATGGGATGCTTTCCCTGCCTCTGATGGAAGACGAATATGTGTATCAGGGGATGCACATCTTTGTCCTCTAACTATACTATCAATAATGCAGTATATGAACTAAATTAGGGGAGGTGACCGAAAGTGACCGAAAGTGAATCACTTGGTTTTGTGACGAACGCGAACAGCCATACCGCGGCCCATCTGAACCATCTCGCGACCGCACATATCCGCCACTCCTACGCCAGCAACTTCATTGTTCCGAACTATGACTGCTTCATCGCCTATCCTTATCTCAGGGTCGGCTTCTAGCGCACCTACGGCAAATAAATTTCCTTTGAGTTCAAAGTCGTTCATCTTAACCGTATAACGTCCTGTTTTCGAAAGAACTTCTGCACCTTCCAATGTAAGGGATATCATACCCCTTTCAGGCGTCATCATACCGAGTTGAGTCTTTTTAGATCTGTCTTCAGGATCCTCGCGAATGATCTTCCAATAGGGGAACTTACCTGTCGTAAAAGTGTTCTCATCCATTATAACGTCAGCACATTCCTTTCCGAACTGATAATATAACACTGATCGCAAAGTCTCCTTGCGTTCTACCATGTATCCGGGAAGGTCCATGCCTCTTGCTGCTTCACGTAATGTTGAATCTAAACGTCCAAGTGATTCGAAAGATGTTGGTCTTCCATCCTCTACGGTAAATTCCATATCTGCAAGATCTTCTATCATCTCGTAATCAGAAAAGTGACAGATGACCTTTTCATAGCCTTGTTCCAACAATGCAGATAACATAGATCGAATCATTTCCTTCTCTTGGCAATTCCATTCGCCTGTAACAGGTATATCATACGAGTTAGCAGGATAAAATATGTCCAGTTCTCTTGGAACCAAACCTAACGGTGACGTTAGAATGACTTCATGAATTAGAGTATCGTGGTTCGCAGTGTGTATAGCAGAAGCGAATGCTTTGTGTGATTTGGATCTATGATAAGGTTTTCTTGCAGAGCAAGGAAGCAACAATAGAATCCTTTTATGCTCTGGTTTTTTGTACCTATTCAACAAAGTCCTGCGGTACCTTTCGACGTCTGGTCTACGAAGAGATTGAATGGTATTGCTACTAAATCTTCCACCCGTAATAGTACAGGCCTCTTCTTGATATTCGTAGCCTCTATCATCAAATAGACGTAAAAGTGCAACCGATGAAGGAGATACGGCCGCCCTCTGATCAACAAGTTCTCTCAGACGTCCAGATGCTATGAAAATCTTTACTTTCTCTATCTCGTTCTTTAACTCCTTAGAGTTCTCTATTGAGCAGTTCTTGTCTACCTGGATTTCACCTTCAGGTATCATCTGAATGCCCATAAGTCCGGCAGCGTTGGAAAGCATATCATCGAAGATGTCCACTCCCATGTAACTGAGTAACGATACTGTAGATGGTTCTGCTATCCCTGACATGTATACTAGACGATTGAATCCTGCCAATTCACGGATACTAATTACTGCATCCAGCATTTTTCTAGCGTCTCGTCTTAGTTCGAAAGCGTTCGATACTACGAGGATTTTACAATCATCAGGTATCTCTTCGGTCCCATCAATTGGAAGACGTACCACACAAACTTTTCCGTACACTCCGCGGATTCCTCCGCAGTCTGACGAAGCTGTGGTCATCATGCCTTCATCTAACGGCACTTTCGTGCCCATAAAATTGAGTATTCTGCCTTCTGGTTCCAGCGAGATAAACGAACCCGATGATTCTTCAAGATCGATAACGACCGGCGTGTTCAACGAGTTCTCTCCGTTCTTATATTTGCATATTCTGCCTCTGTGGGACCTAGCAATTATTTCCAGCATCAATGCTCAGTGAGAGTCAGCGTGTTAATTAATGTTGGTACGCGCAAGCGAAGAGTTATATCGCAAGGTCAGGATTAACCAACATGGACTTCTATGACAGGGACGTCGTTTCCATAAGGGACTTGACAAGAGGAGAGATAGAATATCTTCTAGACTTGTCTGAAACGATGTTACCTTACGCTACAGGTGAGAAAACTAACAAGGTTCTAGATGGAAAGATTCTTGGTAACCTGTTCTTCGAACCGTCGACACGCACTAAACTATCTTTCGAAAGTGCAGCTTACAGACTCGGATGTGATGTTATCGACGTCTCAGAAATGTCAATGACCTCTATATCCAAAGGAGAAACACTGGCTGACACAATTAGAATGGTGGATGCATATTGTGACGTAATCGTTCTAAGACATCCTTATGAGGGTGCAGCTCGCCTCGGAGCAAAATTTTCAATCAATCCTGTAATAAACGCTGGAGACGGCGCTGGTTCACATCCTACTCAAACATTACTTGATTTGTTCACGATGCGTCAAGCAAAGGGTTCACTAGACGGACTAAACGTCGTACTTGTTGGCGACTTGAAGTACGGACGAACAGTACATTCACTGGCAGAAGCACTAACAATGTTCGGCGCTAAATTAACACTAGTCGCTCCAGATACGTTGCAGATGCCAGACGAAATAATCAGTCATATCAAAGAAAAGGGCTGCAATCCAATCAAAACTGCAAGTCTCGAGGACGTAATAGACAAAGCAGATGTTCTTTATGTTACAAGGATTCAAAAAGAAAGATTCCCAGACCCAACGGAATACAGAAGAGTTGCTGGTATGTATCGCATCGACAATGCTATGCTCCGAGAGGCTAGAAGTGACATGGCTGTCATGCACCCTCTCCCCAGGATCGATGAAATCGCATCCGAGGTAGATATCACAGAACACGCAAAATATTTCCAGCAGGCATTCAACGGAGTGCCTGTAAGAATGGCATTGCTTTGTGCCATATTAGGAGGCGACATCTGATGGAAATGAAGCCTAAAGAGATCAAACTTGCGCCTATACGTAACGGCACAGTAATTGATCATATAGCGACTGGAGAAGCGTTAAACGTTCTAAAGATACTTGGAGTCAACGAATACTTAGATTCGACCATAAGTGTCGGAATACACGTATCGTCCAACAAGGCAGCTAAGTGGAAGGATATCATAAAGATAGAAGACTGCGAACTGGACCAAAAGACTGTTGACAAAATAGCCTTGATTGCACCTGACGCAACGATATCGATAATCAGAGATTACTATGTAGCAGAAAAATTCGAGGTTGCCCTCGGAGATCGTGTCATTGGACTTGCTAAATGTTGTAATCCAAATTGCATAACGAATAAGAACGAACCTATTGAGACTGAATTCTTTGTTGTTAGCAGACGCCCTACCAGACTTAGGTGTTTCTACTGCGATAGAGAACTTTGTAACGTTTCGGATAGTTTACTATGAAAATATTCATCATTACCGGAATGCCGGGATCAGGCAAAGAAGAACTTCTAACTGTAGCTCGTAGCATGGGCATCTCTTTCCTAAGGATGGGGGACATAGTGAGAGAACAATTCTCAAAATTCCATTCAGACCATGGCCTTACTATCGGCGAATACGCGGACAAGATTAGAAAGAAAAAAGGAAAAGACGTCTGGGCAAAAGAAGCCATGAAAAATATGTCTGGCGAAATCTTCCTAGTTGATGGCTGTAGAAGTATGGAGGAAGTCGATTCATTCCGTACGTTAAGCGAAGACGTATTTATTATCGCGATACATTCCAGCCCAGAGACTAGATATGGACGTCTCGTCAATCGAGGAAGGGAAGACGCGCCCCGTGAATGGGTAGAATTCGCTGACCGCGACACAAGAGAGATATCCTGGGGGCAAGCCGAGGTTATAGCCCTTGCAGATATCATGCTCATCAATGAATCCACACTAGAAGACTTCCATTGCATCGTCTCAGACGCTATGAAGGAACTTATGCCATGAAGTTCACGATAGCTCGCCTATGCGGAGGATCGGCACTAATGGCTGTCCCTCAAAAAGAGATTGATATAGACATGGATAGAGCATCCGCTATTATTGAAAAAGAGGGATACGAGATTAAACAGAAAGATGAGATGATGATCGTCTTTATGTTAGATGACATGGAAACAACACTATATTCCCAAGGAAAAGTAATGTTCTTTCCGTTAACGGAAAAGTCTCAATGTATCAAGTACGCCAAATCAGTGCTTGAAACCGTTATGTAATTAGCTTTTTCAACGTATAGTTAATAAATGTCATTCCGTTCACACCTGTTATGGACCCTATTATTCAGGTCGCACTGACAATAGTACTTTCACTCCTTTTGTCGGCCATAGCCTGGAAGACTGGTATGTTGACAGCTGATGGGGCTGTTGCTGCGGGAGCAGTACTTCTAGCCATAGGGATAATGGGAAGTCTAGATTGGCTCCTTATGCTTGTCATTTTTGCGGTCTTAGGATTCGCAGTTACTAAAATTTCCTTCAGTAAAAAGAAAGAAAAAGGATTGCAAGAAGGAACCCACGGAGAAAGAACGTGGAAAAATATCCTAGGAGTATCGTTAGCGCCAGCAATAATTGCTATTGCCAACTTCATATTTCCAGGATATACAGATATCATGACTGTTGCATATCTTGGGTCAATAGCTGTTGCCGCCTCAGATACGGTGGCCAGTGAGATCGGTGTCAAAGATCCACGCGCATGGCTTATAACTACATTCAAAAGAGTAGATGCAGGAACTAACGGAGGGATTTCAGTCTTGGGATTGTCGGTTTCTCTTGTAGCTTCGACTGCAGTAGCTATCTTAGGATGGCTAGTCCTGTTCCACGACATCAGCTGGCTTCTACTGATCCCTTTGACTGTAGGCATGGCGGGAAATCTGCTTGATAGCTTCTTCGGAGCCACTATTGAGGATAAGTTCATCTCAAAATACACAAATAATTTCATTACTGGATTGATCGGGGCATTACTTGCAGCTGCGATTTACGTTCAATTCTGATGAAAATTGTTTAAATGATAGAAAGATATTTATATCATCTGAGTATCATATGATTTAGTTGACGGCCATAGCGGCGGGGCAACACCCGGTCCCATTTCGAACCCGGAAGTAAAGCCCGCCCGCGTACATGACTGTACTGTATTGCGCAAGCGTACGGAAACTCTTGAACGTTGTCAACTACTTTCTTTTCTTTTGATAAGCGTAAACGCTGTATCTCATTTCTAAATTCAAATTAAGAAAAATGTCCCGGCGTGTAATTACACGTCGGTAATTTGTTTGAACGGAGGCACGATGAATAACGTTGGTAAAATACGTTAGATCATCGTGTTGACAAGTCATTGCATACGAATTATAAAATAGTTATGCGTTTATTATTACAAATAAATTATTAATAATAATCAAAGTGTGAAATATTTATCAAAGGATAGATTTTTTTAGATCAAAAGGTACATCGAACATAGATGTCTCTGCATACTTGGTTTACACTTGAATCGTAACTAACCAGACGCTGCTACAGCTGTTAGAATAGCAATGTTAAGAGTACTCGCCGTAAACGAAGTTTGATGCTTGTAAACCTCTGTACGACGAAGTCATCAGAAACGAATTTAAAAACAATTATGACTCTCTGAAATTCACGATTGAAATATAATCGTAAATGATTATAAAAAATAAAAAGGGGGGTGACCCCCATATTGTTTACCTAAGAGAAAGCCAGATCAACTTTTCCCAGTTCTTGTCAATCTGCGCCTGCATGTTTTCGACAACCGGTGCCCAACGCTCTTCCTTCAAGTGATTGAACCTTCCCTGAGCCTTGATCCAATCTGTGATTGGTTTCTTCTCGCTCTTTCCTTCGGCTATTTTAAGACTGTCGGCTGTTAATGAGTACACACCGTCAACGACCTCGTAAAGAGGCCATACACACGTCTCAACAGCCAATTTGGCCATGTCGACGGTCATTGCGGGTGGGAATCTCCATCCTCTAGGGCAAGGCGTTATCGAATTGATGAACGCCGGTCCTCCGCAGTCAAATGCCTTTTTCGACTTGGCTACAGTATCTCTCCAGTTGTGAGGAGAAACTTGAGCCACATAGGGAATGTTGTGGGCGACCATGATCGCTGTCATGTCCTTCGAGAACTCTTTCTTTCCGAAGGATTCTTCTCCAGGAGGAGAAGTCGTAGTGTCCGTTCCCATCATCGTTGCACTGGATCTTTGGATACCTGTGTTCATGTACGCTTCATTGTTCAAGCATACGTACAACATCTTGTGTCCTCTCTCCATTGCTCCAGAAAGTGCCTGAAGACCGATATCGTAGGTTGCTCCGTCTCCTGCGAAGTTGACGAAGTTCATGTCTTCCTTGATTTTTCCCTGTTTCCTAAGTGCCTTGTAAGCTGTCTCGACACCTGCACATGTAGCTGCACCGTTTCCGAACGCCGTATGAATCATAGGGACGTTCCACGAAGTGTATGGATACACAGTTGTTGAAACCTCGAAGCATCCTGTGGACAACGAGACGACCATTGGCCTCTGGGTGCCCATAAGAATCTGCTTAACGAGAATAGATTCTCCGCAACCTGCGCAAAGTCTGTGACCGCTCGTCAGCTTGACGGGCAGCTTGTTAAGTTCCTTTATTGATGTGGTCATAATTTCATCCCCGCATAGTTGATCTTTCCTGCAGTACCTTTGACCACGGACTCCATGGCCTCTTTGAGAATAGAGACGCTTGTGTCCGCTCCTCCGATACCGTAAATGAAGTTGTGCATCTTAGGCATCTTGTCCAGATCTGCCGCAGCAGCAACGACCTCAGGATACAACGGTCCGTAAGCTCCGATGCTCACGTGTTTGTCGAAGACCGCTACGGCCTTCTTGCCTTTCATTATCCTTATGAGATCCTTCTCAGGCCAAGGTCTGTAAATGTGAGTCATAGCAACTCCGACCTTAATGCCGGCGTCACGCATTTGATCCACGGTCTCTTGCATAGTACCGAAGGAAGAACCTAGTATGATTGCAATAAAGTCTGCATCTTCACACCTGTACTCGTCTACGAGATTGTACTCGCGTCCAGTCATTTCTTTGAATTCCTTGAATACTTGTTTTGCGACTTCTAACACATTTTCCATTGCCACTATCTGCTGATGTTTGTGAGCATAATAGAAATCTGGTCCATCTAACATTCCATGAGATGTTGGATTTTTATGATCCAAAAGGGGGCAGACTGGTTCGAACTCGCCGACGAATTTCTTTACGTCGTCAGAATCAACCGGAGTCATCCTTTCTACTGCATGAGTTAAAATGAAACCATCAAGGTTAGTTATTATTGGAAGCTGTACGTCTGGGTGTTCTGCTATTCTTGGCGCCATTATAGCGTTATCATAGGCACTCTGAACATTATCGGCGAACATCTGTATCCAACCAGTATCTCTAGCGGCCATAGCATCGCCGTGGTCGTTGTTGATATTGATAGGTCCACTGATTGCCCTGTTAGCCACAGCCATGACAACGGGAACTCTCATGGAAGATGTAATCGGAAGCATCTCCCACATGTACGCCAATCCCTGTGAAGCCGTTGCGGTGAAAGTCCTTGCTCCTGCAGAACAGGATGCTGCACAAAGCGTCAATGCGCTGTGTTCAGACTCTACTGCTACGTATTCAGTCTTAACCTCTCCGTTCGCAACGTACTTGGAGAAATCCTCAACGATAATCGTCTGAGGAGTAATAGGATATGAAGCACAAACATCCGGATCTATCTGCTTCCATGCATAAGCAATCGCACCGTCACCGTTTATCGCTACATCTTTTGGTTGTTTTTTAACCATGTTTACACATCCTTCATTGTAATAGCATCCTTAGGGCAGACCTGAGCACATATCCCGCAACCTTTACAGTGGGACATTTTGAAACCTTCCATCTTTCCGTCTTTAACTATCACGGAGTTGTCAGGACAGTACATCCAGCAAAATAGACAGTTTATGCACTTGTCTTTATCTAAAATAGGAGTATAGGATCTCCAGTCACCTGTAAGTATGGCCTCAGAACTTCCGGGGTTACACACTCTAGCGCCTAAAGGCATTTTCTTCAAATCGACTTTTCCCATATCACTGCACCTCCTCGTATGCCCTTCTAAGAGCGGCAAGATTCTTCTGAATAACTTTCTCGGGTAATTTAGCTCCGAGTTTTTTAACAACGTGATCTGCGAGAGTATCAAAATCTACAATCGGATTGACCTTAACGAGAGCGCCGAGCATCGACGTATTCGCCATAGGTCTTCCAATCTCTTCGATAGATATCTTTGTCGCATTCACTGTATGACACTCTACTTTAGTTCCGATAGCTTTCTGAAGCTCCTCGGGAGTGCCATCGTAATTTGCAAGTATGAAACCATTCTCATTGAGTCCAGCGGTAACATCGATCTTTCCAATCAGCGTACCGTCAATTACAATGACGATGTCAGGTTCGTAAACCTGGCTATGTACCCTGACAGGCTTGTCAGATATCCTGGTGAATCCTTTGATAGGAGCTCCCATTCGCTCCGGTCCAAATTCGGGGAATGCTTTCACATATTTTCCGGTACCAATTGCGGCTTCGGCGAGGATTTCGTTAGCTGTAACGACTCCCTGTCCGCCTCTTCCATGCCAAACTATTTCCATGTTCATGGGAACCATCAAGTTACGTCAAAGCAACAATCTAATTTAAAGCCTTCCGCTATAATTAAAAATAAAAATCATTTTTTAAGAGTATACTTGACGAAAAACTCAATTTTTTACGTATTGTCTACGAATAATGGGTGAATGTATACGAATATCGAATACTTTTTATTAATTAACATCATAGAACCACTACTTACTTAGTAAATGGTAGCCTTTAGGCAAACACTAATTAAGTATAGCACTTATTCAGGACTTAACGCAATGAATGCAAAATTTCTTTCCAACGAGGGATATAGATGGAAAAAATAATAGTAAACGTCAATGAATTACGTGTCGATGATATTCCGCTTGTAGGCGGTAAAGGAGCGAACCTTGGTGAACTGACATTTGCCGGTTTCCCAGTTCCAGGTGCATTTATTTTAACGACCAACTCCTATGATTATTTTTTTGATAAAAACAATCTGAAAAAAATCGTAGAGGAAGAGTTGCTTACTATAGATGAGAAATCCGACCAGAGTCTAGCGGATGCATCGAATCGTATTAGAACAGCAATTGAAAAGGGAACTATTCCTGATGATCTTAAATCAGAGATAGTCTCCAAATACAACGTACTATTCCCAAAGGGGAAAAAAGGATTCGTTGCAGTTCGATCTAGTGCAACCGCCGAAGACCTTCCTGATGCAAGTTTTGCAGGTCAACAGGATACATATCTAAATGTATCTGGTGAAGCGGATCTCCTAGATAAAGTCAGAAAATGCTGGTCTTCACTTTTCACTGCGAGAGCAATATCATATCGTCAGAAATGTGGATATGGTGCAGAAGATATCAAACTCGCAGTAGTTGTCCAGAAGATGGTCAACTCAGACATATCTGGTATAATGTTTACTGTAGATCCAAGCTCCGGCGCGGACCACATAATAATTGAGGCTGGATACGGCCTCGGAGAAGCTATTGTAGGCGGAGAAGTAACTCCTGACACATACGCCGTCGACAAGAGGGAGATGAAGATCGAGAGCAGCAAGACCAGAATCTCCACTCAGAGTTGGATGTACGTACGGGGAAAGACTGGAGGTGCCGTTAGAAAGGATATTGAACCTAAACTACGGAACGTCCAGAAAATAATCGACGACCGGATACTTGAGATTGCCGAAATAGGAAGGCAGATTGAGATTCACTACCAGAGGCCGATGGATATAGAGTGGTGTATTGAGGACAGTAAAGTATACATCGTCCAAGCACGCCCTATAACAGCAATTGGAGACTCTGCTACCAATGAATGTGCAGATGTTGAAGCCACTAAAGGAAATATTATCACATCTGGTATGGGCGCTAGTCCTGGACTCGCCACTGGACGTGTTATAATATACGAAACTAACATGAGCCTCGACATCATCAAGGACGGAGATGTCCTTGTTACTAAGATGACCATGCCTGACATGGTACCTGCCATGAGCCGAGCCGTAGCAATAGTTACGAACGAGGGTGGCATGACCTGTCACGCGGCGATTATCTCAAGAGAACTAGGTACGCCATGTGTTGTCGGTACGGGTAACGCTACTACACTATTGACAGATGGCATGACAATAACGGTAGACGGTACAACTGGTACAGTTTACAAAGGCGAAGTCAAGAAAAAGGATAAATCTTCAGGACAGGCTGACGTTCATTACGTAAATTCTGAATTAGCACCAGTTACTGGAACTAAAATCATGGTCAACATGAGCATGCCTACGAAAGCTGACGAGGTCGCCGAACTTCCCTGCGACGGCGTAGGACTAATGAGAAGCGAATTCTTGTTCACTAACTACATAGGCGAACACCCGATGTATGTTATCGCAGACGGAAGATCTGAAGAACTTATAGAAAAATTAGCAGAAGGAATGTCCAAAGTTGCTAGAGCATTTTATCCAAGACCAGTTGTCCTCAGAACATCTGATTTCAAAACTAATGAATACCGCGACATGAAAGGGGGCGCAGATTACGAACCTAGCGAAGATAACCCTATGATTGGATGGCGCGGATGTTCCAGATATATTTCTCCAGAATTCATGGATGCTTTCATCTGTGAACTTGAAGCGATAAAGAAAGTCAGAAACGAAATGGGTCTGAAAAATCTGCACATTATGTTGCCCTTCGTCAGAACCATTCAGGAAGTCAAAGATATAACCAAAATCATGGAAGATGTAGGCCTCAGAAGAGGAACCGATCTTAAGCTCTATCTAATGGCAGAAGTTCCAGTGAACATATTCATGGCCGAAGAATTCTGTGAGCACTGTGATGCGTTCTCAATAGGATCTAACGATTTGACTCAACTAGTACTAGGTTGCGACCGAGATTCCGATGTACTCGGAAGGATGGGTTATTTCGATGAGAGGAACGAAGGCGTTAAGAGAGCAATAAAAATGCTGATTGACGTCGCCCACAAGAACGGAAAAACCGTTGGAATTTGTGGTCAAGGACCATCTGTTTATCCAGAATTCGCTGAGTTCCTTGTAGAGTGCGGTATCGACTCGATATCCCTCAATCCTGACACTGTGATCGCAACTAAAAAGTCCATAGCATCAGTGGAACAGAAGATCATGCTCAGACAGCTTCGTGAACTTAAAGAAAAGTTCTGAACTTGAGCAACTAAACCTTTTACTTTTTTT
>DATESF010000042.1:0-6612 GCA_035271005.1 Candidatus Methanomethylophilaceae archaeon
GCAAGTATTACGAGGAGAAGAATTTTCCTTCCTCTAAAGAACTTACGCATCTCGTTTCCGCCTATAACGAGAACTTGTCTCATGTCATCTTTTGTGATGCTTATGTTCCTCTTCGTCTTTTTAGTGGTTTCAGACATTTTCATCTGGACTCCTTTATAAGACTGAGATATTTCGCCTCAAGTGATTCATTTTCATAAAGATTGTATGCTCCGATTCCTAATTCACTTATGTGTTTGAAAAATTCAGGACTACGAGCAGCCTCTGAGGAAACCACGGCTTCTATATCGTTGCCAAGTATAGATGCTGAAACGACATCAGATATCGAAGTCACCCGAGATAAGTCCTGCTGTGTTGGATTGTGATTTAATTTAATTACGATCTGCCTGACACCAGCATCTGACGTTACTGCTTCGATAGTATCATCGAGAATAAGTTTTCCGTGATTCAACAATGCCACATGATCGCATAGATCGCTGACCTCATGAAGCATGTGCGAGCTCATAACAACAGTAACTTCCCTTCCATGCCTAATATTTTTTAGAACCTGACGCATTTCCGCCATTCCCCTTGGATCAAGGCCTGATGTAGGTTCGTCAAGTATGATGATGCTTGGATCTCCAAGGAAAGCTTGGCCTAAAGCTATCCTTTGCCTCATTCCCTTAGAGAAAGTGCCAATCTTCTTGTCTTTCCATTCGGTCATCTTGACAGTTTCAAGAATCGAAGATGTTTCTGCAGAGATGGATTCAGAACTAAGACCGATTATTTGTCCAATTAATTCGAAAGTCTCCACAGGCGTAAGATAGGTATAAAATTCTGGAGTTTCGACGACTGTTCCAACACCCGTCAACGCGGATTTAGGATCTTTAGTAACGTCTATTCCGTTTATGTAAGCCTCTCCTGATGTTGCATCTATTAGATGGGTCAACATTTTCAAAGTGGTGCTCTTTCCTGCACCATTTGGACCCAGTAATCCCGTGAAACTATTCCTTTTGATCTTTAAATTAAGATTATCTACTGCAGAAAAATCACCGTATTTCTTTACTAGGTTGATAATTTCTATAGGTTCATTTGTGATAAAAATCACTCCTATTTGCAATCTAACTTATTAGATATATAGATTGCGAAAAAACGTCGCTTGTATTATCTATTAGACGCTGGAGAAAGGTTGTTGTAAAGAGAATCCGCCTCTACAAAAATCATTAAATGAACGGTACGGTACTACATTGATGCAAAATAAGTTCTCCTCCGATAGTTTTTTTGGAAAAGTTTACGCCGGAAAAGAGGTAAACAACGATGACCCAGGATTCGGAGAATTTTTAGAAGCTTTAGAAAATGCTAGATCGATTTGCATCGAATATAACGAATCGAAATATAGAACGCCTGATGAACTAAGAGAGATACTTAGAAAATTGTTATTATGCAATATCGACAAAGAAACAGTTATCTATCCGCCCTTTAGATGTGATATAGGATTCAATATTAAATTAGGGAAAAACGTTTTGATAAATAGCAACTGCTTTTTCTTGGACTCGAATATGATTACAATAGGAGATTTCGTAATGATCGGGCCTAACGTTACGATAGTAACGCCGAATCACTCTAGAGATCCCGTGAAGAGACGTAGAGTAGGTACAATTTCCAAACCTGTCGTAATAGAGGATGACGTTTGGATTGGTGCGGGAGCGACTATACTGCCAGGCGTCACCATAGGTGCAGGCGCCATTGTAGGTGCAGGTTCAATAGTTACTAGAGATGTACCAGCAGGAAAAACTGTAGGCGGTAATCCTGCCAGAATTATAGGTGAAAAATAATGTTTGGCTTTTCAATTCCAGTTGAATATCTGTCAGGAAGTTTAACTGGAGATCTCACGCTATTCGTAATACCGATAAACATAGTGATGATATTTGCGATGATCTTCTGGGAACGTGCTAACCCTAACACAATTTTACTCTGGGTGTTGGTTATGTTGGTATTCCCACTTTTAGGCTTTTTCCTTTATCTATTTTTCGGACAGACCTTCTATTCCAAATATGCGTTTAAATCCAAGGCCCACGAGGACCTTCGAGTAAGAATGAAAGTAAAAAACCAAGAGATGCTTCTAAGAATGAATAGCCAGACCCTTGAACAAATACATCCAGGGAACAGCGAATTCATCAAAACGATGCTGAACATCACCCACAGTTATACTGACGATAATGAAGTCAAAGTTTACACGGACGGACACCTTTATTTTAGGGACATGTTCGAAGATATAAGAAACGCTAAAGAGACTATTAACTTTGAATTTTACATAATCCGAAACGATGAGTTGGGAGATGGACTGTTCAACTTATTCACTAAGAAGGTTAAGGAAGGCGTTGAAGTTCGAGTCATGTGTGATGCTTTTGGATTCGGCAAAGGACCGAAAAAGGCAATGAAGAAATTTGTAAAGGCAGGGGGAATGTTTACTCTATTCCATAGCCGCGCAACATGTCTCCTATCCCCACGTAAAAACAATCGCAACCATCGTAAAATGATGATAATAGACAGTAATATCGGATGGACCGGCGGTCACAATTTCGGAAAGGAATATTTTGGAATGGGGCCACTGGGACATTGGAGAGACACAAGTGTCAAGATCGTGGGGGGTGCCGTTAGAGGTCTACAAGCTAGATTCCTAATTGACTGGAGATACGCCACGAAAGAGGACCTCACAGTAGAGGAAAAATTCTATAAAAATGTGCCAGGAAGCGGAGATAAGATTGTCCAAATAATATCTGGAGGCCCTGATGTAATAGAAAACAGTCCGATACACGCTCAATATATGATGTTATTTACTCGTTGCAGAAAGACTCTGTATATCCACACGCCGTATCTTGTTCCTGACGAAGCGACTCTATCTGTGTTGAAAATAGCTGCTGCGTCTGGCGTAGACGTTAGGATAATCATTCCAGACAAGCCCGATCATCCGTTTGTTTATTGGACGAATCTTTATTATGCGAACCAACTGATGCTTGCTGGCGTCAGAATATACCATTACAAGAATGGATTTGTTCATTCGAAGGCTATAGTTGCCGATTCATACTATTGTTCCGTAGGTTCTGCAAATTTGGATGAACGTAGCATGAAACTTAACTTTGAAACAAACTCGATGATTTACTCACATGAGGTTGGAAAGAATCTTACAGATGCATTCATGAATGACTTGGAACGTAGTTTAGAATATACTATAGAGCAATTTAACAATAAGAACTTAAGAGATTCATTCAAGGTCTCTTTCTTTAGACTTACTGCAAGCCAACTCTGAATCATTATCAGCAGGTGGATTGCGACTTCTCTTGATGTTCTTTATTGTTTGATCCAGTTGTACGAACCCTACAGAAGGCGTATGCCTGCAGAACTCTGTTAGGGATGCCAATCCCATGAAGGCCTTAGTAGGAAGGTTCTTTTCCTTTCCTATTACGCTATTACGTCTTTTCTCTATGTTGTTCAGAAATCCATCAAGATCCGTAGAATCAGAAACCGTTACAACGTTACCAAGCTCTGAAAGCAGATGTCCGTCAGTACCTCCTGTTATTCCCAGACCATACTCTCTAGCGGAATAGCACGCTGCTTTGTTGGCTTTGCGAGATATGCCTCCGCTTAGCGTCTCGAATGCGTGAAGTCGTTGGGCCTCTTTACTAGGAATGTAATTTTTCCTTACGCACACTTCGAATCCTTTGTTCGAACCTAAATATCCCATAGGATGAGCTGCAGAGACGATACAGTTCTCATTCTCTAGAAGATCAAGAAGTTTAGAAGTTGGCATATCGTTTAAGGCAATCCACTGGCACCATCTTATTCTGTCTTTTATTTGGTTGTCCCAGAAAGTCTTAAGATCCTTCCAATCATAAAAATAAGTTAAAATATGTGGACCGTCGGAAGTGCTTACTTCCATCCCTGGAATGATTAATACGTCACTATCCATCTCAATCGCGTCAAGAACTCCGCCTATCTGATTATGATCTGTTATAGCCACACCGACGTTACGTTTTTTAGCTAAAGCTATCACGTCTTTCGGCTGTGTGTAGCTGTCAGAATAGTGTGTGTGAAAGTGCATATCCACACAGGTCAAACCTGATTCAGTTATTGCCGCAATGTCCGGCTTTTTGAAAATAGTTTTTTGATTCATCTCAAACATAGTTGCTTCCAAACCTCTTCCAATTCTGATAGTATACTCTCAGTATCGAGAGTGTTTATTTTATAATCTTCCATTACAAGATCACCCTGGCACATTGTATGTTTAACGTTAAGACTTGATGCGGAATATGCTATATTACCAATTATGTTCTCTGGAAGAAGAGGTCTCATATTCGGAGCCTTTCCATCAAGTACAATTATGTCGGCATATTTTCCGTTTTCGATCGAACCAATCTTATCCTCCATTCCTACCGCTTTTGCGCCATTGATTGTAGCAAAATCCAATAGTTCCTGAGCTTTAGTTACGGTGGCATCCCATCTGCTTGCCTTCTGTAGAAGCCCTAGAACTTTCATTTCAGAAAACATATCCAAGGAGTTATTGGTTGTATTGCCGTCGGTACCTATGGAAACATTAACGCCACTAGAACAGAATTCAGGAATCGGAGCTACACCACCTGTAGCCAATTTCATATTGGACACAGGACAGGAGGAAATAGACATTTTCGCTTCGCCCATGAGTCTTACCTCATTGAGAGTAAGCCATGCGGAATGTGCAGCTACACCTCTTGGACCGAATATACCTAAGTCCGCCATCCACTCCCCTGGTCTTTTTCCTGTGGACTTACGATGCTCATTGACTTCCCCTCTAGTTTCAGAAAGATGGAAATTCATAGGCATTTTTTCTTTATCGGATAGCTCCTTTGCTCCAAGACATGTTTCTTCGTTACATGCATAAACTCCTTGAAGTCCTACTCCTGGAACTATCTTTCTCATATTCTTATGAGATTCATAAAATCTGGCACAATTCTTTAAAGGATTTCCTTTTTGAGTAGTTTTATCTTCATCGAGAACACACCAACACAGTACACCACGAATGCCTGCTTCCTGTGTAGCTTTTGCAATTACATCTTCCGAGTAATACAGATCCATAAACGTAGTAGTTCCGCCACGAATCATCTCCATACAGCCTAACTTAGTACCTATCTCTAAATCATGATCAGTCCTGTCTGCATCAACTTTAAAACTTGCATTCAAAAAGTCTGGAAACGCAAGATCGTCTAGTGAACCTTTCATCACGGACATGGCAATGTGCGTATGAGTGTTGATCATTCCTGGCATTATTACGTCGCCAGCTGCTTTGACCTCTTTGTCGGCAGATCCTTTGTATTCAGGCCCTACGTAGACTATCTTTTCATTCTCGACTGCTACATCGCCTTTGAACACGTCTCGATTAGAGTTTTGAGTTATTATCCATCCGCCGCGGAATACTGTTATCATAGGACGCATAACCTAATCTCCTCGTATAACATTTTCCTAATTTCCAAAAACGGATATATCTTTAAGTCCTGTAGTGTCACATGTCAATACGCATTGTTTTTCTCGGGACGGGAGGCGGCCGTCATACTACAATGTATCAGACACGCAATACTGGCGGTTTCCTTTTGATGAACGGAGAAAAAATAGTTCATGTTGACCCTGGGCCAGGTGCGTTAACACAAATGCAACTGATTCGCTATGATCTTACACGTACTGACTCAGTCGTTATCTCTCACGCACACCCTGACCACTATGCCGATGCGGAATCAGTGATTGAAGGCTGTTCCTTTGGCGGATGGAAGAGACGTGGACACATATACGGCAGTATTACGGCTATCGAAGGTCTAGGTGACTTAGGTCCATGCATTTCAGGATATCATCAGAAGATTGCTAAAGACTGTACGGTACTAGTGCCAGGAGATGCCTCTACAATAGGCGGCATGAAAACTGAGATCTGCAAATCTGAACATAATGACCCTACGACTATTGGAATGAAATTCCATACAGAGAAAGGAATAGTATCTTACGTAAGCGATACGGACTATGCAGATAGCATAGCCGAACAATATATCGGAAGCAGAGTCCTAATTCTTCCTGTTACTGCACCTAACGATTTGCATATCAAAGGTCATCTGTGTACAGACCTGGCTATAAAATTCATGAACATCGTAAAACCTGAAATTGCGATATTCGTTCACTTGGGAATAGTTATGATACGCTCAGGGCCGGAAAAACAAGCTGAAAAAGCTGAAAATGCCACAGGAGTGAAAACCATAGCTGCACGAGATAGAATGATCTTGGATATCGATGACGATATCAAAATATCAGATGCAGAAGTATTCGAACAGGGATGGATACCTGATACATCACCTTAACATTCACACCGGATAGAAACCGAAGGTCTTTGGATTTGTAGCATGTATTCCAGGCAGTACCCAATCTACAAGTTTATATTTAACGTCATTAACTTCATCGGTCAGATTTGTGTACCCGATAAGATATATGCTATCCGTAGTCGTTTCACAACCATAATATGTTTTTGTTATTCCTGTTTTGATATTGTATATTTCTTCACTTATTATGTAATTATCAGGCTTATCAGGATCTGGCGGATATACGTAATCAGTAGGAATAGTT
>DATESF010000043.1:0-21777 GCA_035271005.1 Candidatus Methanomethylophilaceae archaeon
TCCCTCAATGAATCATAGATTTTCTGTGTTATCTCACCAGACTCTACCAAAGTTATCGGACGTATTTCGCCAGAAAAAATTTTTAGTAAACGAGAGATTTCGTGAGGCATATCCCATAATGCGACATAGCTGTCTATCCAGCGTTTATCAACCTGATTAAAATCCGAATCCGAGTTTGCTTTTTTTATAGATATGTTCTGAATATCGCTACAATCTTTGAACTCAACAATAACTACCACATTTAAATCGGCCTTATATCCCGAAATTACCTTGGCTTTAACTGAAATTATTTCCGAAAAGGTGTAACCCATTATCGATAACCATTTTCTAACCTCGGGGTCAGACTTCCAATTATTAAACTTATCAGCTATATCTCTTTCATTGGCGAATCCGGCTTTTGCTGTTTCTGAACCCAATCTCACTAAATCCATCTTAACAAAGTAGGATTTACTAGTTTATACTAATGTTTCATGAAAATAAGTTTAATTTCGCTTGTTTTATATATGGCTCTATACGGTTGTTTGCAGACTGGCAGTATTCAGAACTTATTTCAGACCCTATGAAACCGCGATTATTCAAAATTGCCATTTTTGCAGTGGTCCCCGATCCCATGAAAGGATCGTAGATTAAATCTCCTGGATTACTCCATGAAATTATATGATCTGAAACTAATTCCTCGGGGAACACGGCAGGATGATTATAGTTCCTGCCCTGTGCAACAAGTACACCCCACACATTATCCCTCTTCTTTGTTTTGGGCACAACGAAATCAGGCACATCAGTATCACGCTCTCCATTGCTATGTTTACGGGCCCCTTTGACTGTTTTACCTGCCATTTTAGTAGGCACGTCTTTTATTAGGTTCACTGTTTTGATTTTACCCTTACTTAAAACGAACATATATTCGAAACTCTGCCTATAACATGCATTAGAGCCAAAATTAAAACTATTAGGTTTGTGCCAAATCATAGTATCATGAAGATTAAAGCCGATTTCTTTGAAGTATAATGCTTGTCTAAATGAAGTCCCTGATTCGTCACCTTTGTTGGTTTCATCGTTTACAATCCATACAATCACGCCGCCATTTTTAGTTACACGGTATAGTTCCTGTGCAATCTTTTCAAACTCGAAACTATACCCGTCATAATCTTTTAAAGAATCATAGGGGGGTGAAGTTACAGTCAAATCGATGAAATTATCTGACATCTTCGACATCGTATCTAGACAGTTTTCATTGTAAATTTTATTTAGTTCCAACATCGTAAAATCACCTGTCTAGCTCTTCCATTAGAAAAACTTTAACTGTTTTTCCGACCCATTCTTTGGGTAGATATACTCTACCCGAGGTCTTTGTACCTTGCATAACAATTTTCTCAACTACTTGGTATGCAGATATTTCCACCTTCATATGTGTTTGTTGATTCATTAATTAAGTAGCTACTTTATAGTTAATAAATCTATTTAAATGTCCAAAATATAGCTATTTAATAATATGATACATTATCGTACCATGAAGGGATTTGAAGGGTTTTTAAAAAGTTTCTTGCTCCTCTAATTCCTATTAAAAAATATGTGTAAAATGTGTTGGAACGAGTTCATCAACAGCTTCCCAGTTCTCATCTCCTACGGTATTCCATATTTTATCCCACCCTCTCCGGTTGAGATTATGGACAGCCTCCTTAGTCACGTTCCAATGTTCGGCTAAGTCCCCAAAGTAGGAGTTAGGATTCAGAACGGCAACGGCTTCACGGAAAGTGAGGTCGCATTGTTCCTGTAACTTATACACGCTCAATGCGAACTCCTCTTTACTGGCCCCCTGATACCACTGTAGTGCCATAGTTATAACATATAGGTTATTTTATTTATTCTTTTCCTCTTTTATATTCTTGAGCCTTCCGCGTGCTGATACACTTGGATACCCGAGACCTTTCAGATTAAGATCGGCAATATTCGATTCCTCGAAGTTCTTCTCTATGGATTTTATAGCCCTTTGCCCCTTCAGGCCAGTGCTTCCCGTTTCCGCAGATCCGGCATAAAGCTTCCTGTCTTCTGATATCATGGTCCTTACATCTTTGCCCTTTTTAGGAACAAGATCATAATATCCGGCATTGTTAGGCTGTTGGTAGTTCCTCTGCCTAGCAAGTGTTTCTGATACTGTGGCCGCTTCTTCGAGAGCCACGTCCTTCTTATCCATAGCTATACGTTCGGGATGTAAGGATCGTGACTTTGTCAAAGCCCCTTTTCGCTTTGAATCCATAAGCCTTGCATGATGAACGGCTTCGTGTAGTAATGTGTCTCCATCATCGATACTGCGAGGATCAATTCTGATAAGGTGAGACATTCCGTCCTTCCGTCCATGATATTCTCCCGCTACTCCACTTCTTAGTTTAGCAATCTCTACAGTCATGCCGTTCTTGAACATCTCTTTCTGTTCCCTGATTGTGAAACTTTCAGTGAGTACTTTGCGTATTGTTTCCCTATCTTCTTTCGTGCCACCCATTACGGCAACCTTACCCTGGGCATTTTTACGACCCTCCGTCTGAAGTGTCGCAAGATCTACCAAGTCACTGCCTAAATCGTCTATACCTTTGACGTCCAATGTGTTCGGTCTGGCCCACCATTCCTTGACATCTTCAGGTGTAAGCTTCCCTTTCAGGACGGTATTTGCTTCAGAGTTCTGATCTATCAAGATATTGCGCATCTCTACTTTAGGACCTGTACCCTCCATGACATTGGTAAATCTCGCAGACAGTGCGTATCGCGGAACATATCCATCCTCATCTATCGGTATCCTGTATTTCTCTCCCTTCACTGTCACCGTTTCGGTTTTGATTTCTTCGATTTTAGCACCGACAGGCGCGGGATCAGAACCCCGAATCTTCTTTAGGAATCCTTGCTTTTCTGTAACAAATCTCCCCTTATCGTCACGAGACTGCTTTCTAGCGCGTCTGCTTTGAGCCTTTGCAAGTTTCCTTTGAGCCCTTGTGGGCCTCGATTCCCTCTTTTCCCGGCCCAATTTACTGCCGAGGACCTTTGTGAGTTTTATCTGTATCATGCTGCCACCACTCTTCTCCCGGATTCGGGTCTTTGCCCTCATACGTTCAACTTTGGCCTGATTTCTCTGATTGCGTATATTGCCCCGCTCAACTTTATTCGCCTTGATTCTTTCGCTCATGCTCTGTTTTCTGTTGGATGTCTTCATTTTTTCACCTCTCTCTTTGTCGTCTTCATCTTCTTAGCAACCTCTGTGGGCGTGATTGCCGATTGCTTTACCTTGGGCTTCTGTGCCTTCACGATACTCTGCCGTCTGGGTATTGTGGCTCGCGTATCTCCTAGTCGAATTGGAAGATATTCAACCTGTGTTTTTACACGTTTACCCCCACCTTTTCGTCTCTTTTTCTGCTTCTTTTCACCCTTATCTCTTCTCAACAACCTCCTCAACATTCGCATCCGCCTCCTGTGCTCGTTTCGGCCGAAAGTTCCTCCGTACCGTCCCCCTCATTAGGTTTTATATATGCGCGCCCGGGCGTGCTGTTTTTACTTTTTTTTTCATTGCCAAATTCCTTGTTATGGTGATAGCGTAAAAGTTGTGCCGAGTCTCCCTCGATGAATGATATCACGTTCCATTTGACGCCTGACAATCTGGCCCTTTCAACTCTATAGGCTTGCTTGATCCGTTCCGTTTCGGCATCAACGTGTTCTTCCGAACTTGAATCGTCATCGATATCCCATTTATCGAAATATTCGCCTATGGCTTTCGGAATCTCAGTAGAGATGCCTTTGGATACTTCTTTCAGGAAGTCCTTGATTGCGAAGGTCTTTCCCGCAGGATTCTCTCCGAGAGAGAAATCAGCGGCTGAGAGTGTGTCGTAAGAAAATTCCCCTATGTCCAAAGAATCTAATGGCCGGGTCCATTCGGTACTGTCAAACCGTACAGGTATATTCTCCATCTCTGAGCTTAGTGATAGAAATGTAAGATCGCGGGCAGGGATACGACCTCTCGACCGCTTAGACACGGCCGAGGCCATGGTGACATCCTTGCGCATCAGAACACCGCAGTAACCCGGCGATGACGCGTCATCATCAAAGTTTCGTATCTTCGGTGCAAGATTACGACGCGTCGGTGTCAAAAACATAGTGCACATTCCGAACTTACGAGTATTGCCAGAGAATTTTAACAGTGCCTGATTTTCAGCTGCTGCGTTAAGATCTGCAATCATAAAGTTCTGTGATTCGTCCAGAACAAAAGCTATTGTGACGTTACCCATCCCATGTTCACGCAGAATCTCCCCTGTTTTACGCAGAGCGTCGGCCATGGTGTTCACGTAATGTACACCGGAAGGATGCCCCATCACTATACGTCCACCTTCATCTTTGGTTCCAAATACGATGTTCGTGATTACCTCAACACGGCCACAATCAGGATACTTTCCATTGATTAGTGAATGCAACAGAGCTATTGCCGCGTAGGTCTTGCCGGAACCTCTTGGACCCTCAACAATCCAGTTTACTCCAGGACGGAAATGGTCCTTCAGGAAAAGCGACAGATCAAACCTCATCATCTTCTCCTCCGGATCCGAAATATTTGGATATGTAACTCGCGTCATATCCGCCCGACGAACCTATCAATCCTGACTGCCGCATTATCATCTCGTATACTGTAATCCAAGACTGGAACGTATCGTATTCCAATTTCGCGTATAGATCCGTAGGCAGTGGATTTTCCTTTAGTTGTGATACATACTGTTCATTTGACCATAGATCACCCCGGAGCGCCGGACTCAGCACAGATGCAAAATTGCGGATATAGAACGCCCTTGTGTCCATTCTACAAAGAGCATCTAATAAATCGCCGTAACCTGCGTTCAGGGGTCTGACTACATCGAGATACAGAACAGTATTACTCATTGTGCATCACCGTCTCACCCGGCTTCCGTAAGCAAGATGCCAAACGTAAAACCGAATCGGGACCTCTGTGGCTCATACGAGCGGAAAACTCTGCATCCCCAATCAGTCTTCCCGTCCTGATCATGCCCTCTCGCTTCTGCTTGAGAAATTCGATTGCAAGAATATTTCTGACTGCTTGTCTGACACTTAGAACGAAGTCCTCAATCTCCCCTTCCTCAGTTATATCAACGTCAGAAAACACAACTTCCGGGGCCGTATCAAGGATTGTAACAACCAATTCATGATCCAATCCTGATAAGATCTCCTCTAATTCAGTCTCCAATATGTCCAATATTGCATCGAAACGCACGGATGCGATTCTGACGGTTGCGTATGACGAGCCGAGGAGGGCCATCTCCTGAGCAGAATCATCAGGATACGCTATAGGTATCTTCGATGTCTGTTGCATTTTCATCCTCACCTCCGATTCTTTCGTTTATCTCCTGTATGCGTCTGCGAAGTTCAGCCTCAACTTCCGGACCGTCTATGTCCAATGCGAACATCTGCTCGATTATTGCGGCTGCACTGGTATATCCAGCATTGTTTTTCTCAACTTCAACACGAGTTGCTTTTGCTCTGGCCTTTGCCGCTTCCGCAAGGGCTTCATGATAAGTATCCGTTTTAACAAGGAACGTGGCAGGATCCTCTATGGTCGACTGTGCAAACTCTATGAAATGATGCTCGATTTCAGCACGGAACAGGTATCGTGGTATCTCCACAATATCTCCGTCCGGACCAATCTTTTTGGATGTCCAAATTCTACAAAGTTCAACGGTGTCCGGAACAACAGTGTGAGACTGAGCCACATACGCTGTCAATTCCACAGATAGAAATCTGGAGCTTGTCTTGTGCGATCTAGTGCGACGGGCAAACTGCATATCCATATAAAGCGGACATCTTGCACCCGCCAGCGCCTTCACGCAACCCCAAAAACTCTGAGGCATGAGGTATCTGTTGCTGTCGTGGAAGTACGTGTATACCAAACTCGCTGTCGAGTTGTTATAATCATCAATCATATCGATTGCTACGCCGTCTCCCGGGTCGCTAATCGAATATCCGACAGAATATCCGACGATGGTACACATAGCAATAACCTGCACCGGCGCGGAAACCAACAAGGGCCACACAAACGTGCCTAGTATTATAGCTACAATTTCAGCCGCAATCATGGCTATGAGTATAGGACATCGAACCACCAGTCCCTGCCGGGTCACACGACGGGCTAAGTGTCCGAGTATGCACGACCCCATACCGACAACAAAACCCATCAGCATCCACGGGGCATCCATTGACATGAGCAACGAATAGTATGACAGATCACCACCCCCAAAGTACGGTGGTTAGGACAGTCATGATAAGTATCGCGCCTAATTTGACGTTGCTCGTCATCCCCGCATAAAAGATTCCTGACACCTGAATCACAATCAGCAGTATCTTTCCATACTCTACCAGGAAGAGGACTATGTCTTCCGGTGATGAGAACATGAGAAGTAGTATTATCGCGCCGACAATACCGCCGACCATCGCCACAGAGACTGCTATAGAGTTTGCCATTCAACTACCTCCAACAATCCAACCGTGCGAATCGCCGAAAATGTGCGATACATAGGTGTACGCATGCATGCGAAGATATCCGGAGACAGTGCCGTCACCGTACGAAGTATATAGAGTCCAGCACCAATCGATAATGTGTAACGTCTGCCACAATACCGCAACAGACAGTATCAAAATAATCAGGCCTGCCATAATCTTTGAAATCATTAGACGACACCTCCGTTGAGTTCAATAAGAACAATACCCAACAGTGTAACAACTGATAAGACAAGGAAAATTACGCCGCTGGTAATCAAAAGCCCTCTGACGATCTTAATCACAATATCACCGCCAGAACATCAGCATAGAAGCGAATCAATGCGACAATGCAGTATACTGCACCGACTGCAATAAGTCCGGCACCGAATATACGACCAATCATCCGAACACCTCAGTAATCCAATATTCGAGATAGCCCAGAGACATCAATATCGCAAAGAGTACTAATCCTGCCGCAACGACTATTGTGCCGTATTTGAGTATAGCACCAATCACATCAAATCCTCCCTAAAAGTAACCTTGCTATCCAATCGGAAGCGAAGAAACCAACCAGTGCCACAATAGCACCTGCTGCAATCAAACTGGGCATACGTATGATGTAGCCGATAAGAGCAATAATCGCTCCCATCTCTATCACGATAATCATGACTAACGTCGAGGCTTCAAGAACTGCTGGTGTATCCGATCTCTCGAAAAGGATTTCGTCAAAGGCTGGGATACGTTCAATCTTGATAACTTCAAGAGTTACGGTTGATGCCTCATTTCCGCCATATACGATTTCATCAAGAATGAGGTAAGCTCCCTTTGGCATAATCATGGGTTTGTATACGCCTGTATCCGTTGGTATACTCCAATCTGTGAGGGTGTCGGCTATATCCCACACCATTATTAGACCTTCCTGGTTGAAAAGAGTCTTGCCAGTATTGACTTTCATGTCATCTAAGTAGACGTAAGGCGTCAGTACCGCGTTTTCTAAAACTATATTGCCGTGCTGATCGTAGACGGATCCGTGGCAGTAAAGATTTAGACTTTGAGCGGAAATCTGTACCATGCCATCTTTCAGAACTTCACCGTAAATGGTGTTGTATGCGGCAATCTGGTCAAGAGCCATAACATATAATGCATAACTCTGCTGAGCATCGATACCTAAATTCGACAGATGCGGCATCAACGAGGACGGAGACAATAGTATGTTGGACTCCTTGGCAGTATCTGTTATCGACCACATCGTCTGTGCTGAAATAGACGATTCCATCAACAGAACTGATAGTTGATCAACGTATGCTCCATACGATAATGTCAACGAAAGGGGGCTCCTATGAGAAGTGTAAGAGGATATGCCATCACCGGTTATACGAAAATCGAGTGTTGATGAGACGCCTCTATACTCCCCGTTCCAAAATATCTTTACCTCGTCTTCTTCAGCCGTAGCAAAACCGTATTTATCGTCACATATGAGGCCTGTAGCACCTGTGACGGTTGCTGAATCAGGAGATACGGCGGATAAAAACGGTCCACCGTAAGTTCCGGGAGATAAGACGTAAAATCCAGACGGTAAATCGGAAATATCATTGGCACCTAGATTCAAAGATATGGGACTGCTCCCCTGTATGACGGAAGTTATCGTTCCTGTATTCGTGTATGCCCACACTGTAGAGTTGGTTACAGATGCAAAATCATCCGTGCTTTGTGAAAGATAGACGATATTCTTTCCGTTTGATACGGTTACAAGCGTCATAAAATCAGTGTACAGCCTGGATGTACTGATGCCTGTACCACCACCATCCCATACGATCTCAATATCGAGGCTGTCGCCGTAGTTGGTAGAATCCCACTCAGTGCGCAAATCGGCAGAAACCTTCACTGCCTGATCTAGGATGTCTTGCGTACTCAGATTACCTGTAGAAAGCAGATCATATACACCTGCAAGTTTCAATATTGTATTGGGATCGTATGATAGGTTATCGTCCCAGTACATTGCTGCTGCGATTTCAGCAACTCTGTTGAGGTGCGCGGAGGTTAGTTGCCACGTCTGCGTATCAACCATAACAAGATTGGATGCAACCATGAGCAAGTTGTATTGTTGTTCAGCCGATCGCTGTGCATCTACTTCTCGTGCATATTGTAATATGGCGTTATCGTTGCCGGCAACAGGGAACCTACCATGATGTGTGTAATCATAATAGTCGAAAATCCCTGCAATTGTGCCCGTAATGGGGAGAACGCGTAGCCACCATTTCACAGCCTGCTCCGTACCTTCATCCGATGGACCCCAAAAATCATCCCAGGCCGATTCGATATTCGGTATTGTTTCCGCATCTTCGCTATCAATGGATGCCATCGGAAGTGCCGATATTGTGAACAATAGAGTTATCGTGAGAAGCGATAATGCTGTTATTGATTTTGATTTATTATTCATTATACCACCATTAAAATTGCGGCCAGCGCAAACAATACTGATATTGATGCCAAGACAGGAGATCTGTTGAATGTGGCAATCATAAGTGTCAGTATTGTCACCGAACCAAGGATAATCGGAAGCACGGGGGTGTTTTCTGCCACATCCCCTATGGGAATCTCACTGACTTCGCTCGGATGAACGCTGACGATCTGTGAGTAAGATGCGGTTCCCTCGATACCCACTATAGTGAGTTTCAGAACATAGTATCCGGGCTCTGCTGTGATGTTGAGATTTTTGCCTTCATAGGATGATTTGAGTTGACCTTTGATGTCCGTAAGAGACCAAGAATAGCGTGTGAGCGTATCATGCATAACTTTAGGTGATGCTGTTATTTTGTCATCAGAGACTTTAGCGTTAAAATATACGGCAAGATCGGACGTTTCTCCGGTATCAACGACACTGATTATCCAGCTTTTATCACCGAAGAACACATAATAGAATCCAGTATCGCGAGGTATGCCAGTAAGAACGCGCTGATCTGCATCATATGTTAGCCAAGATACGATTTTACCGGAAGAATCTCTAACGGTGAGATTCGGAGATGCGTTATAAATACTGTATCTGAATTCAATGTTACGCTCAGCCTCTATTACGGAATTCTCACCTGGGACGGGATTATAGATTGCAACATATTTTTGCAATAATACGGGTAATTTGCCTGCAGTTAAGACTATCGCTTTTACCAAGTATAAACCTGGATTGTAAGTAGTTTTGACGGAAGAACCGTTAACGATCCTCCCGTCGCCGAGATCCCATACAACGGAACCTCCGCTACCTGTATCCACAGATAGTTCGACATCACGCCCGTCCTGTATCACATATATGGTGCCCTGCAGTTCCGCGGATGCATCATTTATGAATACGGGCATCAGTAACAACGTTGCTGATAGAATTGATATGAACCATAGTGTGGAAGATTTCATTCCCGATTTACCTCACAAACACTATCGCTCCTGTGCCGGGAGAGTTCAGTACAATCAACTCAGACACAACCGTAAGCGTGAATGTTTCTGTCCGCTCCTCATAACCTGGTTTGGCCATCTTTATGGTAATGTCATAAGCACCGGCATCGGGCGGTATGCCATAAATCGTGTTATCATTTACGAATAACCAATCGACGCCAGATACGGTGAGATCTATGCCCGATATTGGAGTGGGGTTGTATGTCCAGTTTTTATTAGCAACAGCGTTGCTGGATGGAGCCGTATAAGGCATATCCAACATAGGCGCGTTTATTGTGTATTTTACAACATTGCCTGCATTGGACATGATTTCAAACGTTCCTTCTTTTGTATAGGTCCCCTGAGATGTTATGAAATATTGACCTGAGGCAAATGCGGATGAAAATGTTACGCCTGGAACATCGCCCGATACAACAGAGGTGCCTGGAACAATTCTATCACTCACAGCTGAATCGCCGACATTGAAAGTAACATTTGTTGTATGTTTTACAGCAGTTACTGTCCATGTCCATGTTGCCATAATGTTCCCTTGCATCATAGGGCCCTTCAGGGTAATCTCGTAAATACCGCCCGAAAGATTCCCAGTTACGGTGAGTTTACCTGTGGAAGCAGTTACTGATAAACTGTCTCCGGAAGTAGATCCTGTTCCGGTAAAACTTACCGTATAGTAACTTGACTGCTTTATTCCTTGCAAACCTTTAATTTCGTGAGTGTAGGCGCCGCTGTCGATAACTTCATTGGGACGCGTATAGCTCATTTCATTGGCCGCAAACGCTTCATCTATCGAGTCTGACATTATTATGCCAAAACCGCCTAGAAGAAGGGTTGCGGCTAATATTGCCGTAAAGGATTTTGCGTTATGCTTCACACTCATCCCCTCCCAAGAAGATCCGAGAATCCGGGGATTTCATATCCTTCGAAATTCTTGATTATTTCAGGGACCTCTATCACATCCAGAACACCGGTGACTGCAATCGCCATCAGCAAAATTGCTACAATCAGTGTGCCCGGCCTACGAGTTGCGTAACCGACAATCAGGAAGAGAATACCTGCTCCGCTAAGAAGGAGAATAGTCCCGCTTATTACGTAACCGGGAGATTGCTCATCCGGTACGATAACGACTTCATCTTCAAGCACACGATAAATCGTAATATCTTCTGTGATTACGGTTTCCCAATCGAATTCTTCAGTTAAGTCGCTATCGATGTAGTATGTTGCAACCTTTCCTATAGGCGACGCTGGCATCGATACCGAAGCTCCTTCCAACACATTGATGGTACTGATTGTTGTACCGTCGCCACTCTTTATGATCAGCGTGTGATAAATTGGTGCATAGCCGCTCCATCCCACGTATACATCAACAGGTTCATTGAGTTTGATATCCCAGTCGAAAGGTACCGTATATTCCGCATCGGCAAACCAACCGACGAATTCATGATCGGTCCATACAGGCTCTTCCGGTTCTGTTATTGTTCTGTGATCATCAGTTACTCCACCGTCGAGATATGCATACACCCTATCGAGCGCGGGAGCACCGTCCGGTTGTATAAATTCGACATAAGGCGCTCCCAAAATGTTGAGTTTGTAGTATCCCTTTGCAACAGAGCCGCCCTCAAAGGAGTTGTATACTGTCTGGGTCACGATATATTCGCCGATTTCCGAGTAAGTGTGCTCAGGATTCCAATCTGTACTCACATCACTACCATCGCCAAAATCCCACTCAATAGACTCCGCATCAGATCCTGCAAAAATGAACTGTATGGTATAGCCCCAAAAATCACCATGATCTTCAACGGTTGCATCCTCCGGTATATCTGCAAAAGCAGTAGGTAACATCAATGACACGATTATGATGGACGCCATCGTAATCGTAGATGCGGAAATGATGCCGGTAGTCTTGTATTTAGACTTATATGACATAGATTATTGCCCCCTCAGATGGCTCGTTTGTAGGCACCAGTTTACTAACGATCTTGAATGTTACAGTAAGATTCACCTTCTCTCCGTATGAGGATGTTGCAGTCAGATGTATTGTCTGATCGCCCATTCCCGTCGGAGTACCGGTGACTTTACCGTTGGCAGCGTTCAAACTAAGTCCGGCAGGCAGATTCTTACCTGACGTTACTGCCCATGTGAATGAGCCCATTCCGGTTACACTCGGAGTGAAATTAATTGCCGTACCCGTCACAATGTTGGCTTGAGAACCAGATGCGGAAGCATTCGCGGCAATGTTAAACAAAATCGGAATTTCGACTGACTGCGTAGGGTTGGTTGTAGTTGCGAGTAAAGTTACCTGATAGGTAGAACCTGCAGCCACTCCGGTTTTCGGTACATTAACGGTAAGTGTTTTACCGCTTACTGTACCCCAATCACCGCCGGTACCGTTTGCACCTACACCTTGCGATTTAATCGTTACAGTTGGGTTGAGATCGCTCGGGAAAGTCGGTGTATATGTGTACTTCATTCCTGGAGCAATCGTAATCTCTGTCGCGGGAGCGGCTTCTGCGTCATCGATGCCCGAAAGGACACCAACACCGAGGCCTACAAAAAGAATTGCAGCCGCCAGCGACATAATTTTTAGATTATGATTTTTCATTGTGATAGTCCGACTACTCGAGCTAGCGTCGAGCGGTCGTTTTATCAACGTCGAGCTCCGAATTTAAATAACATTTATTTTTCATTAACCAAAAAGGTTAAAGGGTGTTCCAAAAGGATTTCCTTTAGGAGAATTGCAAAAAATCACTAGAAAACGGTTGAAATTAATAAAGAAAAATGGTTTTGGTTAAGGGTGTTTTTGGTTATCTGAAAAGAAGCCCGTACCCCTACACTTTCTATGCAGATTCGAGTAAGAATAACCCAATGCAATTGCCGTCTGTCTCAAACTCATGCCTTTGGCCGCGCACTCTGCTACTAAATCCAAATTCACATCAACAGTAGGCCTGCCTATGGCCTTTCCGGATTTAGTGCCGTGTTTTTGTGCATAATACATTCCCTTGCGTACTTTCAGACTATGCATCTCGCGCCATTGTTCCCCCTGACTCGTTGAGATATAGTGTATTGCCTTCTCCGTAGTATCTTCGGGACGAACATGCATCGTTGTATAGCGCAACACTGTTCCGCGTGGCCGGAGGATTCTAAGCAACCCTTCCATATCGTCAGTAGATCGGGAAATTCTTGATGGATCTTGTGCTATGATTAGTGAGACTTGTTGTGTCATTATGTATCCGATCATGAGTTGCACTCCGGGACGGTCGAGAGTTCCGCCGGAGAATCCCTCGTCTTCGAAGATCTTTAGCACCTCTATGCCTTCCCTGTCGCAGAATCTTTGACAATCTTCTATCTGCATCTTTGGACGCTGTCCTTTATCATCAGTAGAGCTCCGGACATAAATCACTGCAGACATTCCTTCGTAGCTCATGATTTCTCCTTCATAGCGAGTATATATTCACGATTCAGAATCTCATGCATCTCGTCTAGCGTTCTGGATGCGAAACGAATGTCTTTACGTATAACCAACATTGATTCCTCGATTATAGCCTCATCTGCTGTTAAACGAATGCTGTCAATAACATTAACCATCGCATCCAGCATGTTTTGATACATGCGATAACGATTTCGTATTTGTTGGTTATTTCCAGTCATGACCTGTCCCCTTCCTTTATGCCTTGTTCCCTTTGATATCTATTAGCATCCATCGTATCACTCCGATGTTACAAGTGTTGATTCCTCATCAGTTTTGCACCCGGTCAGAGATTCATCTTCGACAGTCTTGAAGCCCAAAGCCCTTGCTACCGCTTTGATATCCACGATCCTAAAATCACTCTGATTCACCTTTCGGAAAAAATCAAGATCTTCCATAAGCTTCCAGAGTTCTCGCACTTTGCGTTCTGATGTGGTCACATCATTGAACATCATTACCTTTCTGAACTCTTTCAGTGATATGCGATCCTCTGTGTTTTTGACAGGATTGGAATAGCACCAATACCTTTCCCTGTTCAACTCTTCTAGCACCACTTTGTAAGTTATTGCCTTTCTACCCATTTTTTCATCTCCGTTCAAAGAGACGCACGCGAACACGCACACACACATTTTGCTATTTTGTGTCGGTGCCAGACGTCCGTTGTCACTCCCGTCTTGCCCCGACATAGCCCACGCTAATCGACTTCGTCGATTCCAGGTCTCGGAGTGTGCCGGCGAGTAAGCAACAAGGCGGCAATTTTTAACAACGCCAACCTTACTTTTTACTCACCCAGACACTCAAAACTTACCTGCGTATAACCGACATTTTTTCAAATGTGTGTGTGCGCGTGTGTGCGCGTGCGTCTCTTTGACTTTTTACGCCGACTCCGGATACTAACCAGTTAAAGCCCAAGCTATAGTCGACGATCATTAAAGAAGACGAAAGAAGTTTGCCGGGGACGATGCCCCCGGAGTTCCCATTTTTCTGAACAGTTCTCCCGCACATGCTCAGGGGTTGCACTGGACGTAATAACTCCGCGTTGCCATAAAGCGAGTTTTTACTCATAGTCGCCACACCCCACTATTGCCCCACAACGAGGACAATTTATTCTCAATTCCGAGTCGTCATCATTGAGAACATAGACGGTTACATAGCCCCGCTTTCCCTCTACCGGATACTTTGATAGAAGTCCCTGATCTGAAAGAATCCTGAGCTTAGTGCTGACATCGGATAATCTGCATCCAATCATGTCACGCAGATCCACACTTGTTGCCTCTCCGCCAATCTCAACGAGAGCATCGATGATAATATCCATGGATACCATCTCAGGCCGCCTCCGTTGACTCCAATTGTTTACGAAGATGAGCGACTCCGTCCGCATAGCCCTTCTTCTGAAGATTATTATCGATACAGGCAGAGGTTCTTGTACTCTTACCTATATTGAGGCCGTGCATATAATCAACGACATTTTGAGGTGTAGACATTACAAGAGCATAACCTGTATTATCCTCATCTTGTTGACTTATTGCACTTTTTACACCATGGGCAAATCCTGTGCCATAAGACAATTCCCTGTCACGTGACAACCGTCCACTGGATTGGCCAAGTGAGAGTATGTTATTGTTACAGGCAAGATATGCACTACGGAATACTTCATTTGCAACTTCAGCATCATACTTTTCACCAACAATTACGATCTCACGATTCCGGCTGCGTGGTTTCCTTTGGACAGAATAAATGTCACAACCAAAGCCTTCTGAAATCACTTTCGCCAATATACCAATCCAATATTTTCGACCATTTGTCATATGAATTGAGGTTGTTTTAGTAACAACTTCATCCTCGTAAAGTCGAACACTTGCAAGTTCCTTTTCAGAAATTTTATACTTGGCCATAAGAGTTCTAGCCATTAGAATTGCTGTTTCAGCCTCGTTCAAATTTGGGGAGCTGCCTAAATTTAAACATGCCACTATCTTACGGATCGTATCTTCACGCTTCATGTGTAAGCCTCCAAGCGTGTCTGAGTTTTGTGTATCCGTAGATCCGTGAATTTACTGTTACGGTGAATCAATTTATGACACGTGTTGCACACGGTAATCAGATTGAGTGGATTATCCGCACCGCCCTCCGATTTAGGCATTATATGATGCACATGCAATTCCTTATCTGATGAACAGAGTCGGCAAGTATCACCATCTCTGGATAGTGTAGCTTCCCTTGCCCACATCCACCAAAATGTGCCCCATGAATCTGCACATGGAACAGATTCGTCAGACCCTAGTTCACTGTAGCCTTGTTTGGCAAGCCTGTGGAGGTAATACAATGCAACCTTCCTTCGGACATCTTTATGAACATTCTCGATGTCTGTAGGATACCATTTGTTATTGCTAGTGAGTTTACAGATTGTACCACTTCCGTTTGTACGTAAATGGTGTACGGCGTCGCCTAGAATGTTACACTCAACGATATTGCCCGATGAGCTTCTATAGGCAAACTTCACGCTCCAACCTCCAATAGTTTTTCCAATACGGGATAGAGGCGGGTGACATCTTTCGATATAGATCTGTATAGTTTCTTGTCACCATCGATACCAATGAAATTTATCATACCTAGTACGATCGCAGCTTCATCAATTGTCAGGCAACCCATCGTATCTGCGCAACTGTCGGCCAAATCCAAGAGTTCATGCAACCTTTTTTTCTCAATAGGTCTGCAATCACTCATGCATAAGCCTCCTCGCTAACACGTACACCGATGCATCCGTAAGATTTGTTGCGTTTGTGGAGACTGTACAACAGTGCCTGATCGCATTGATCAAGTAACGGACAGTTGATGCAACGGCTGCTCACTGCAAGTTCATATGTTGCTGCGCAAACAACTCCTGGCTTAAGTGGGCAGGAGTGCATCATCAATCACCCCTCCCTACAATCCAAACATCAGGTTCGCCGTCCAATTTGAGCGTGCGATTCAGAATGTCGAACTGAGCGCCTATGGTTTTCGCGGTTAGTTCGTTCTTGAAGATCTGGCTGACCAAATTATCACTCAAATCTGGGCGGGCCCACCTATTGCCATTTTTTTTATTAAACTCGTTCTAAAACAGGTGCTGTTCGTCTACTTTAATGACACTGTTCTGCGCCATGGCAGGTTCACAAACAAACCCGTCAATTCTACGGAAGTGGAGATTAAAGCGATTGTTTTTCAATATACGTTCAAAATACTTTTGAAACAATTAATGGCTTTAATCAATACACATTTTTTAATAGAGTGCATATTTGTCTTTCATCGAAAGAATCACACTTGGTTTACTCTCTATTTGTCTGCCTCTTCGCAAGCGCTCTGACTTCATCTAGGGACAAAGGTTCTCCGTTCAAACCCTGTTTGTTCCAGAGATAACTTTCTCTGATTTTTGAATCCGGATGATAATTCCCCAACCATTTATCGCTTGCCTTAAATTTCTTATTTCTGCCGAATAGCGCGATTAGCCCCTCTTCTAATCTTAGCCTTTCTTCTTTACTATCAACCTCTATACAGAGGAATTTTGTATTTTCTCTTAAGTAATCGGACACTCTATTTTCGATTTCTTTCTTATAGGCAGAATTCAACCTATCTTTATTTTCTTCTTTGACCTTTGGGCTTGAGGTATTTAATCTCCAAACATCTAAAAATTCATCCTGATCTTTATTCAATAAAGCCAAGCCTATGTTTTTTCTGAAAATGCTTCCGTCTTTGTTTGTTCCGATGTAATGATTCTTGAGTCTTCTCTTCAACAAATCGTCCTTAGTATGAGTTCCGACTCTAACGATTCTTTTCGTTTCTCGGATAGTTTCGCCCGATTCGAATATCAGATAAACACCATTCTCGAATTCTAAACTATCTATTTCGTCCCATGTAAGATGGGGTATTTCATCGACCATATTGTGTATCAGGGCAGCTCTTTCATCTACCTGTTCTGTCAATCTCTTCAGTTCAGGAATTCTTTTAAACATGGTTATTCCCTCTTACGGCATATGTAGTTTTTTTAAACTTTCCAATAAGAATTCATAATATCTTTTATCTACAAGAATTAAAAATTCATCCTCTTCAGGTTTCGTCCTTTCTTTCAATTCTAAAATTACTTGTTCCGCCTATATTCTTCTTTCAACTACTGGTTTATTTGTCAAAGTTTCATCGTAAGGCTCAATGACGTTGTTCAATTCAATCAAACCTTGCTTAGCAGATAAAATAAAAATCTTGTCGCAAATCGTCTCCCCATATTCTAATAATCTTCTAAAGAGATTGCTTTCGGAATACATCTCCCTTGCTGGGCAGGTGTAATCTTTTTTAGCTTTGGAGCAGGAGTTAAATCCTATTTTCATTCCTCCGTCCTTTTTACAAGTCATTAGCGCAATCCTTTCTTATTCGATACCGTAAGTCTCAACATGCGCAGACCAAGTTTTATCTCTTCTCGCCTATTAATGCCACATCATCAAATCTGATTCCGTAAGAAGTGGCAAATTCTTTCAAAAATTTTGCCTTTGTCGGGTTATCCATATCCCTAGATGTCCAAACTCCTGGGCCAATTTCGGCGTGACTCCATTCATTATATTGGGCAGTGTCAGGATCCAACTCCATCCACAGATTATCTTCTCCTCTTTCCTTTATAACTGTTTTAAATTTTACCGGATCTAAATCATAAAACATTCTCAGCATCTGAACATAAGCATCAATAGCGCTTTTCGCGGAATGACTTTCACCATCGAATAAGAACCCTCTAACTCGTATCCCGTAAAATTCATCATTATCTTGATTTAAAGAATATACAATTGAACCGTCAACCGTGACGGGAGGTTCGTATGATGTAGTAAGTTCCGGCATGACCTCTAGAAATCTGTTTACAAGGAGTATATTCCTTTCCTTGATTACGTCCTCTGTCCATCTGTCATTTTCTGCCATTATACGATTAAGCCACAACCTGCTTTCTATGAATCCTGAATCTTTAAGATTGCGTTTAATTTCGTAGGATCTATTACTATATTTGCTATTATAAGCAGTTAAGGTAAGGTTTCCCAATCTATGCAGCCAAGTTTTATGTATTTCTTTGTGATTTTCGCCCAAGTGCTCCTCCCACTCCTTTGACAGAACTTGCGGCATAACATGTTCAATCGTTAATTTTCCGTCAGAGATTCTTTTCAGTGTGTCTTGAGTATCTTCATTAGCATGTTCTATCGTAGCTAAGGCATGAGTGCAGGCGGTAGGGCTGGAGTACAAATCTGTTTCGCGTAAATGGTATGAGACCTCCTCATCCCTTGGATATCTGGCACCTCCTTTCGGTTTCAACAAATTATATGTTAACCGCTCAGCGAAACTCCCCGAATCATCTTTAACTAACGTATGAAACATATTTCTGAAGAAAGTACCCACAGAAGTTGTCCACATTTTACATAAAGCCCTCCTGAGAATGTAATCTTCGACTATTTTTAAGATCTCAACGACTTCTTCTTTAGAAATATTGCCTGATTCGTGATAATCTATTATCCTCATCAAGAACGGATAAACAACCGTCGGTCCATGATAATTAATCCGGAACATCACAGAAGATGCTTCGTTCGATATACGATTTAAATCGGAATTAGCGATGTATCTGTAATATCTCGAATATTTCACCATGTCTTCAAATAATCCAATAAATAACTCTTCGTTGGTACGGAGGAATTTAGTATATTCTTTGAAATAACTGTATACTTCAGTCATAGCTGGTCTTGTTCCCGTAATGGCTGTAAGGTAACTTCTGATAAACAGAGTCATATCAAAGGAATCATCATCAATTTTCTTCCAGTATCGGTTGTAGTATTTTTCCTGATCTTCGGGGCTGTGGTTCATCAACATGTAGTTGCGAATCTTATCGCCCTCGGTAAGGTTCAATCCGGTTGAATTGATGCTTTCAAAAACCTTTTGCGCATCATCATCCATATTGCTAAGGTGTACGGGTACGATATACAGTCTTGATAAACATTCCATAAATTGATCTAATCTTATATCCTTCAATTTTAAAATTCGTTCTTTGAAATAATTATAATTAGAAACTATGTCGGAATTTTCATATTCTTCGGAGATTGCATCCCGATAGATGATTGCGTCATAAGCGGGCTTGTCTTTTTCAACGGGTTTAATAAAAATATTCCCTTTATACTGATTTTTTAGTTTATTGTCGATTTCATCCGAGAGTCTCTCTTCTGAAGATTTAATTTGCTCATCAAGCAGAGCATCTCTTATGGCAGCTAGTAACAATGCTACGGACACAACTCTCTGCTGTCCGTCTATGATTGTAAGTTCACCCGTGTACTCACTTCTCAAGCATATTACGATACCGAAAAAATGTTTTCTGTACTTTTTTTCGGAATTTTGAGTTTCGGACATTTCGTGTATGTCAATCACATCGTCGAATAACTTCTCACAATTCTCCTTCTTCCAATTGTAACTTCTTTGATATAACGGTATATTAAAATAATTCTCTTTGAAAAAATATTCCAACATGGATTGGCTGCTACGCATAGGGTTACGATTACGGCTTCGGCATATATATGTTAACAATAAACAGGGCGAGATTGATCGTTCAATTAGAGGGCAAGTCCTATACAGTCAGCGTATCAATTTTTGAAGAAGCATCAATACGAAACAACCTCTCACTCGCTTTCTTAATATTAATTATCGAAATTCCTACATACGAGTTATCAAGAGTGCCCTATAAAATAAATTATGGGCGCCCGAGAATCTCGGGCGTAAGGATGCTAAAGTTTAAGGGAGATATTGGATGAGCGGTCATCCAATGAGGATACAGTTTACACCAGACGAGATTCTACTGACTTTCCGCGATAGACACTTCCGCTCAGGTCAGAAGAGACCTGTTTTGCGTCCTTGCCTACAATCTCTACTTGCGTACGTTTCTCGCCCATTGTTATTCTTCCGACTTGTCCTCGGGAGAGCCTGGCACTTTTCTCTACCATTGCAGCAATCTCACCCTTGCTCATCCCATCCACTGATCCAAAATTTATCTCCACTGAGGCCTGCTTTACTCGTCCCCTTTCAGCACTTCTGGGTGAAGGGCGTTGAGTGTCACGTGGGGCGTTTACAGTACGAGTTACCTCAGACCTCGGTCTTGAGACGACTTTGATATCCATCGGATGTATAGGCTTGCCAGTACTGGCCTCTATACTTTTGATCATTTTCCTTTCCTCATCAATGAATAGGGATATCGCAATACCTTCTGAGCCCGCCCTACCAGTACGGCCGATGCGGTGGATGTAGGTATCTATATCTTTAGGAGCGTCGAAGTTTACCACAAGGTCTACGTTATCGATGTCGAGACCTCGAGAGGCCACATCAGTAGCTACCAAGATGTGGACGGAACCGTCTTTGAATCCTCGTATTACTCTCTCCCTCTTATTCTGAGCCACGTTACCATGTATCGTATCTGCCTTGTATCCCTGAGCCATTAGTCTCTTAGCTAGACGATTTGCTCTATGTTTGGCATTGCAGAATACGATTGCTTTAGACTTGTCTTTATCAAGAAGGGTGGTTAGCGCATCGTTCTTCACATCACTCTTTACCATTACAAAGTACTGCGTCGTCAGGTCCAGAACTAATTCGTCCTTGGAGACCATGATTTCCTGTGAGTTGACCATGTGTGTCCTGGCCAATTTTCTGATATCCTGAGACATAGTAGCAGAGAACATCATCGTCTGACGCTTCTTAGGAACTTTTGAAAGAATCTGGTCGATATCTCGGATGAAGCCCATGTCCAACATGCGGTCGGCCTCATCAAGTACGACTACTGATACATGGGAGAGATCTAGGTCCTTGCGCTCTAACAGGTCCTTGGTACGTCCAGGAGTGGCCACTATAATGTCTACTCCTCGCCTTAACTTGCCGATTTGTGGTCCTATTCCAACGCCACCATAGATGGGGATGCACTTATGACCGGTAAAGGTAGATAACCGGTTCAATTCCTCGGATACCTGTGTAGCAAGCTCTCTGGTAGGAACGAGTACCAATGCGGCGGGAGACTTGTTTCCAGTCTTTATCCTTTCCAAGACGATCGAGCCGTACGTTCCAGTTTTTCCAGTTCCCGTTTGGGCCTGGGCGAACAGATCATGGCCTTCGAGGCCTACAGGTATTACTTTTGTTTGAACGGGAGTAGGTTCTACCCACCCCATTTCGTCCATTGCTTTGACTATCTCCTTAGAGATTTTTAGATTGGTAAATGTTGTCATAATATCTTCTTATTGAAAAATAAAGTGAACTGTAAATATTACAGAAAGTTTTAATTTTAAAGAGTTTTAACGATATATCTATATAAATATGCCTATGAAAAAGAG
>DATESF010000044.1:0-3988 GCA_035271005.1 Candidatus Methanomethylophilaceae archaeon
CATTTCTTATAATTCTCGTCAGACATTATATTCGTTATTGAGATAAGAGATATACGTTTTCTTCCAAGAAGTTAAATTGTACATTGTGATTTAGATAGCATGGAAGAGGTAATTGAGCTAAAAAAGCAAGCAGAAGTGCTAAGAAGCTCATCAATTAAACTTGCAGAAGAGGCAGAACGCCTAATGACCGAGCATAGATCTCTAGTTAAAAAGGCGCGGACGTTTAATGCAAAGGCCTCTAATTCCGCTAAAATGAGAGATGAATGTGCGCGTGAAGCTGCGAACTCAGATCAGAAGGCAGATATCTGGAAGAATCAACACGACGATAGAAAATATAGGAATGCGTTGAATCTTGATAACGAAAGAAATCAGATGCATATGCATACTCAATCTGCAAAAGGAATGCGCGTAAGAGAAAAACGTGCTGAATCAGAATCCATAAAGTTTAAGAAAATGGCCGATGAATGTAACGAAAAGGCTTCAATATCGAAAAAGAAGTCTGCGTTGATGTGGCGTGAATCACACAGCGATTACGATCTGTATGTCGGAGTTATGAATAGGATTTCTAAATTAGAAAGGAAATAATTCCGGATTTGAACCGGTTTTAAAAGTTTATAATCTTCTTCTACTGAACAGTATACTAAATAATACTGCACTAGAATCGAAACTACTAGTAAATAGACTAACGACAAATATCCTAAATGTACGTTTATGCGTACTCAATCCTTTCCGCGAAATACCTTCATCCTATTATCTAGAGACACAAAGGTCTTCTCACCAGGTTCGGATTCTATACTGCCAAAAGGCATTTGAGCTAAAAGTTTCCAATCATAAGGAAGGGCCCATCTTTCTCTTATCTTAACATCGGCGATAGGATTGTAGTGTTGAATGGATGCTCCTAAATCCATTTCCCTTAGAAGAAGCCAAACAGTATGTTGCAACATACCAGAAGACTGATGTGCCCATATTGGAAAATTGCCTACATTAGAAGGATAACGATTACCAGTCTCGCAGGTTATCGTCATATCATCAAAGAAAAGAACAGTTCCGTATGCTGATCTAAAGCCATCAATCTTTTCTTTACTAAGTAAGGCGTAACGCTGATCTCCGATCTTATTTCTTAGTGCAGCTTCAATGATGTCCCATAGATCTTTGTGATCATGTCCAAACATAACCGCTACGCGCTGGCTCTGTGAGTTATAAGCGGATGGTACATGTTTTACAGCACCTTCTATAGCCGAGACTATATCGTCATCTTTTACATCCACGTTACGCCCCAAGTCATAATAGGACCTGCGCGCTGATATGATATCTCTCAGTTCCACTTTCTCACCGAACATATACGCACCTGTGCTAATTAATAATTTCTTAATTGTTTAAAAGAGTAAACATTATTATTTCCAAGGACGAGAATCGCTAAGCCATCCTTTTTCTTCCCAATATTCTCTATCTAATGCAGGTTCAGAATCAGGTTTAATTTTGTATTTGCGCACTATTGAAAAAAAGAATTTTTGAAACATAGAAGGCTTGACTTTCCCTGCTTTATTGATTGCCTTATCAACAGTCTTATCAATCTTAAAATCTAGTTTTTCAATATTCTTTTGAGGTAATGTGTCTAAGCCTGCACCTACTGTTAGAGGTATGCTGTATGTGTTTGGAACGCCAATAAATTTTAATTGCTCAGTTATGTCTTTACAAACATTTTTTGAACCGCGCCCCGACGTGGTAGAAATTACTATGGCAGATTTACTGAAAAATCCAGGTTCAGGGCGATGTGCCATCCAAAGATATCCAATGTGATCAAACATCGTCTTTAACTGACCAGTCATTCCCATACAACGGTTCGGTGAATCAATGACGATGATATCACATTCTAACATTGCTGCCACGATCAGCTTTATCTTATCGTAAGAAGGGCATTTGTACTCACCTTCAAAAAAACAAAGATTGCAACCTTTGCAATATTCTGGGCCATCTTTAGGCATGAAAAATTCTATTATGTCATCTTCAAAGGATATCTTTTCTGCTACTTTGCGAGATATTGTGTAAGTGCTTCCTCTACGTTCCTGTCCATGGATAAGAACAACTTTCATAGTAATATGATGTGATTCAGGCGTTAAATGTTTTGAAGCCACAAACGAAACGAGATGAATATAGAATACTGTTATCTTAAGGTCAGAATTATAATTTATTATTGGGGCTAATATCAGCCTTTGTGACTTGAATTCGATTTGATTTATCCATAGCGACTAAAATATTGTGCAAATACATGGGCGTAAATCCTTGGTATATGATTTAAGGGAGAGTTACGACTAATTCGATCGATAATTATTTTGAATAGGGATATTTTATTAATATGTATAAAAATTAAAATTAGAAATCAAAAGCCTGGATATGTAAAAATGGCGAACGGGGAGGGATTCGAACCCTCGGCCTGCAGCTTAGGAGGCTGCCGCCATATCCGGACTAGGCCACCCGTCCCTATAGGGCGTGATATATAGATACGGTTAATATAATTTGTGATTTTCCGAACATCAAGCCAGCGTATCAAAAATATAAAACGATAAGACGTTCCGCTAGTGAATAATTTAAAAAGTAAATGGTTTAGAAAAGGTTTGAAAGTTATTCACTCCTCAGCAGGAGCTTCTTCTTTCTCTTCCTTAACTTCTTCCTTCTTGGCAGATGCCCAGACTTCGATGAATTCAATCCTATCGACGCCAAAGACGGATCTCATGTCACCGACAATTTTGAATCTTGCCATAACCCAGTTCTGGTTGAACTTGGCCATATCAGAAACTGTAATGGCGACTTTTTCGTCAGTAATCTCGAATTCAAATCCATCAGAAGGACCGAACTCAGTCTCTATGATAGCCTTGGCCTTCTCAGTGGGGTCATCGATGGGTTCAGACACGGTGAACTTGTAAGTAAGGTCGTGACCTGCTAGAGGGCTGTTAAAGTCAACTTTAACGCGTCCTGCAGATACAGTCATAACAGTAGCAGTGCGATCGCCGAGAGTTACCCTTAGACCAGGGTACGGATTAATCTCCTGCTTGTAGAACTCTTTGTCGCGGATGATCTCAATAAGCTTAGGATCCCTAGGACCTGCGGCCTCTTCACTGGGAATAGTTACTTCAGTAAGCTTTCCAGGTTCTGCAGCCTCGATTGCCTTTTCAAGCGCGGGGGAACAACATGTTAGAACCGGTGATGAACACCATAGGTGCGTAAGTGAATTTCTCATCATACATCTCGGCCTTTTTGGCTTCATCTTCTTCGGTAGTGTCGTAGAGAGTCATACCCTCAGTAAAATACGCACAGTATCTGATGTTGAGAATTTTCATTGTTTCTTTAGTTTCAGATGCTTTCTTATCGGTCTTTTTGACCGTTTTAGGTTTAGAGTCAGTTTCTGTCATTTTTTTATCACCAAGCGATAACGTTGGAAATGCAACTGATTTGCGATTACATAACCCATATTAAATATATCGGTCATGCAAGAAAACTATTTTCTTAGGTAAAATAAGGAAAGTAATAAAAGTAAGTCATACATTCGCAGGATTGTTGCCGCTTTTGCATAGCCCGGAAGTGCGGCTGACTTGTAATCAGCAGGCCGGGAGTTCAAATCTCCCAAGCGGCTCCATTTTTTTCCATTTAGATTACATGCTATTAGGCGTATCCAGACAAACATATTCTAATGAGATGTGGGTAAAATGGCTAGGTTAGATAGTCAATGAATAAAAACTCTAAATAAACGAAATCATGAGAAGTATACTTCTGGCGATTGTATATTCCAAGTGTTAATTGCTAAATTAAAGTTTATTTTAAAAATAATTGAAGCTCAACCTAACTAAAAATTCTTTATATAATAAATAATTTACGATAGTTATTATAATCTATTACTATTCTAATTAACTATATGGCCAGAACAATGCAGAATTATGCAATTGAGACAGGACTTCCAAAAAAGACCAATTCTATCTGTCCTGAATGTGGA
>DATESF010000045.1:0-2436 GCA_035271005.1 Candidatus Methanomethylophilaceae archaeon
CATAATCCATCTACAGGAAATTCTACGTCTTTTCCACACTTAACACAGAATCTCAAAGTAACACAACCTGTGCATGCTTAATTCCTGCAACTATCAATACGTTCTCTGGTTCTACGAAACCTTTCTCGATACCTACGGCGATGGTCCTTTCACCGAATAGGTTCATTATCGTTACTGAACCCATACGTTCACCGAGCGTTTCTTCTGTCATTGTATCCATACCATAGAAGTTCTCAGATATAGTTACCTTAACTACGCCTTCACTAAAGGTACGTCCTAAAAGTTCTTCGTCGCATGCTGCAAGCAATCGTTCATCGCCGTGCTTGTGTATCCTGGCTCTTATCATCTTAGGCCCTCTTGTAAACTCCGCTAGAAGGAGAATATACGTCGCCCGCTTTATGGATCTTCTCGACCACCTTTTGGACCTCGTCCGCATTTATCCCTTCTTCTATAGCGTGCTTGATTATTTCTTCTATTGATATTCCGGATTCTGGACCAAACATATTGATTATGTCTCTTATGACTTTGACACTATCTCGATCCTTTTTCGTTATGCCAGTAGTCATTCTGTCTATGTCCCACTGACCTCCATCCGGCGCTGCAATTCTGCTCAGATAGTATTCTACCATATCTACAGCACGGTTAGCATCGGCATCGGTTACTTCATTGCTCAATCTCATCCTTGCCGAAGCTTCTGAAAGACGTACGTACGCTTCCAACTGCCTTGCAGTTATAGGAACTGAAGAGTTCTCTCCTTCGCCCATCTTTCTGATGGTTAGATAACTATCCCTTATCAGTTTTGAAGCTTCATCGGTTATTACTGGCGTTATACGTTTAGAATATGCTACGTACTTACGTAGCGTTTCTCTATCATAGAACGGACGTATATCGTCAGTGTCTTCTATGATTTTTGCAACGTCCACACCAACTAAGACAGTACCTTCCTTTACTCCGCGGACTTGACCGCGACGGTGAGCCTTGAGAATATGCTCAGTGATTTCTTCATCACGTTCCTTATTAGGTTTATCCGTCAGGACGAAAATCATATCAAAACGTGACATTAACGCAGGCGGAAGATCTATCTGATTTGGTACAGTGTCAGTGTCTTCGAATCTGCCGTATTTGGGGTTGGCCGCAGCCAACATAGAACATCTACATTGTAACGTAGCCGTTATTCCTGCTTTTGCAACGGATATTCGTTGAGATTCCATGGCTTCATGAAGTGAAGAACGATCCTGATTGGTCATTTTGTCCAATTCGTCTATACAAGCAAGACCTTTGTCGGCAAGTACCAATGCACCAGCTTCAAGGGTCCAACGACCGTCTCCGAAATCGTCTTTTACTGCTGCTGCTGTTAGTCCGGCCGCACTGGCAGATTTACCTGAAGCGTAGATACCACGTGGCGCAAGACCGCTCATGTATCTCAGTAGCTGGGACTTTGCAACACCAGGATCTCCGATCAGAAGAATATGCATATCTCCTCTGATTGAAGTTCCGTCGTCCATGTCCTTGTGACAGCCTCCGAATAATTGCAGAGCCAGAGACTGCTTTACTTCTTCCAATCCGTAAATAGTTGGAGATATCGAAGCAACGACGTTTCGGAATAACATCGGGTCCTTAGACATCTCGATTATTTTCTTCTCGTCTTCATCGGTTATCTCAATCTCGTCATACTCGTTCTGTTCGAACTCAATGGACATCACGTCCATGTAAATATCAAAAACTGTGGACTTATCCCGATCTGGTTTTTCTACAGAACGGATTATACCGTTCATTGTTACCCGGTTACCTGCCGTGACTGCACCTGATATGTCGTCCTCTAAGAATCCAGCAAGTCGTTCTGGCTGAGCTCCACCTCTTAGACCTTCGGGACTTTCTTGGATTTCTATCTTCTGGGTATCTATGTATTTTGAAACTTTATCGTCTAACGTAAATCTTGTAGCTTGTTTGTTACAGCTTCCTTCAGGGTTGACGCACATCATGGGTTCTTTAAGCAACATACCGCCCTGATCAACCCATTGTTCAGCTCCACATCTGGCACATGAGAATAACGCATGTGTCATCCTAGGTTTTACAGTAGTAACTTTTCTTACTAAACCTTCAACAGCAATGAGCATTCCTAAGTTCTTAGCTCTTAGACGGCGTATGTCTACAATAGCATCTCTCGGAAGACCGATTATCCTTAGATTTACCTGTTCCTTGCTGTCCCATGTAGGAGGCATAAGTGAACGAACACTCTCGCGACCTATTCTGATACACCTATCTGGATTGTTCAGCACAAACATTGCAAAATCGGTATCGTAAGTATCAATGTCCGAATACCTGATGTTTAAACTTCTTATGTCGGGATATCCTGCAGCTATTCCCGATATTATTATGCGGTAGAATTCTGACGCTAAGATCTCTTCCCAAGCAATCTGAATATCTCCATCTTGA
>DATESF010000046.1:0-3061 GCA_035271005.1 Candidatus Methanomethylophilaceae archaeon
CAGGAAATACTTCTGCTCACAGGAGAGTCTAGAAAACATTCTGACCCTGATTACATAGAAGAAATAGTTAGAAAGGCAGCAAAGTATTTTTCTAATATTGGATTGGAAATTTATCCTATGAACACCGCAGAATACAAGAGAATGCGGGATGCTGGTGCCGATTATGTTACAGTTTTTCAAGAGACTTATGACACCGATGTTTATGAAAAAGTACATCCTGGAGGACGTAAGAGAATATATTCATACAGGTTTAATTCCCAAGAAAGAGCACTTATGGGTGGCATGAGAGGAGTTGGATTCTCGCCATTACTGGGTATTGCAGATTTCAGAAAGGATTCATTTGCCTGCGGACTTCATGCTAAGGAGATACAGAGAAGATATCCTCATGCAGAGATCTCATTTTCTCTTCCTCGATTTAGACCTTTTATAAATCATGAAGATGCTGAGAACACAGTATCTGAATCTCAACTTCTACAGGTAGCTATGGCATACCGTTTGTTCATGCCCTATGCTGGTCAAACGATATCTACAAGAGAACGCCCTGTTTTTAGAGATAATATAGTAAAAATATGCGCCACGAAAATGTCTGCCGGCGTTAGTGTAGGAATAGGAGAACATTCCGGAACTGAAAAGGGTGATGCTCAGTTCGATATATCAGATCCGAGAAGCTTAGAAGAAATCAAAAGTGCTCTTCTAGCAAACGGTAGGCAACCTATTTTTAATGATTATGTGAGGGTCTGAATGAAGGGAAAAATCTTTGTCGTAACCGATCGAAAAATAATGATCAAGCCGTTTGCTGAACAGATTGCAAATATATCTGATTCGGGAGTGGATATGATAATACTTAGAGAAAAAGACCTTATTGGCCCAGAATACCAATATCTAGCCGTCGAATGCCTATCAATATGCACTGAGTACGGCGTACCATTATGCATCAATACAAATGTGAACGTGGCCAGAGCGATGAATATAGAAAACGTGCAATTGCCTCTCAAAACAATGCGTAATCTTATTGATCGAGAAGGATTAACATCCATAGGCGTTTCAGTTCATTCTATCAAAGAAGCTAAAGATGCTATAAAACTAGGAGCAGATTATCTTATTGCTGGCCCCATATTTCAAACGGAATGTAAACCTGATGTAGTTCCAAAAGGACCTGAACTTATCAAAGATATTTGTGATATTGTTAATGTGCCAGTATACGCAATAGGCGGAATAAATTCGTATAATATAAAGCACATATCATCTAATGGAGGCTCTGGCGTATGCATCAGATCCTCTGCTATGACATCGGATAACATAAAAGTCTTGATAAGAGAATTAAAAACTAATTTTGATGCTTGATTATAGCATCTTTAGTTCGCCAGTTATTTTATCTAACACAGAAGCTTTTTCCGGGCCGATACCAAGACACGTGACTGTTCCAGGTTCTATCTGAGTCCTTCCTGCATCGATTATTAACGAACATGTTATTCCAACTGCCTCTGCCATGGCTTTGAATTCATATAGCTCTCGTAAAGAATCAACTTTCAGAACAACTTTAGCTTGACCGGAATCAAACCATTTGTTGAATTTGGCCGAATCCTTTTTTTTGGATGCAAAGGCACAGTTCACAGAAGCATGAGCCACCTGTGCTGCAATCTTACCTTTTGTCATCTTGACATCGTTCCTTACAAGGATAACAAACTTAAAGTCATCTGGATTGTGGCCTGACATACATCCGATGGTACACTTAGAAAGTATTTTAATTATGCCTGAGGCAAGTTAATCAACAATCCTTTTAACATATGCGTTGATTGAGTGCACATGGCAATGATCGACATAGAATACCGACACTCCTCAGAACCCCCTAAATTGGACATCATCAGGCGTAAAAGCAATGAAGAGATGAAAAATTATATTATGGGACTTGTGGCAGATATGTTGATGGCCGACATCTCAGCGAAATATACTGATGTCGAGACCGAGGGAAAAAATTCCGTATTTATAAACGGAAAAGACATTCATGATATTCTGGACGGATTGGAGATAAGGACACTTGATTTAGAAGATGCATGTGGCACCGGAGGCCCTTCATTTATCAAATTTGAAAGACCTAATATGGACTGGGAAAGAGAATACATTGAAGATATCCCAGATGTCTTGATGAAAAATGCCATATCCAAAATCTATGCAGATTCAATTAATGACAGGATCATGTAAACATGGTCAACTTTGAACTTCTCAAACGAGACGGCTTATCTCGAATATGTAGATTGGAGACCTCTTCGGGAACTATAGAGACTCCAGCCTTACTGCCCGTCATAAATCCTAAAATTAATACAGTTCCTCCTAAGGAACTTCATGACGTGTTCGGATTTGGTGCACTCATTACTAATTCATACATCATAAAGAATAATCCTGAGCTTAAAGAAAGGGCACTTACTGAAGGTTTACATAAAATGCTTGATTTTGACGGCATTATAATGACTGACTCTGGAACTTTCCAGAGTCACATGTATGGTGAAGTTGATCTAACTAATCCTGAAATAATAGAATTCCAAAAAAGCATTGGTACCGATATTGGAACTGTGCTGGATATTTTTACAGAGCCAGACTGGACTAAAGAAAAGACTAAATGGGCTACAGAAGAAACTCTAATTAGAACACAAGAAGCATGTGATATGAAAGGAGACATGCACCTCAACGGCGTAATTCAGGGGTCGATATACAACGACCTAAGGACCTATTGCGCAGAAAAAATGGCTACTATGGACATAGACGTCCATCCCATCGGAGGTGTTGTGCCGCTGATGGAGCAATATCGATATACTGAACTTGTGGATGTTATAATGAGTTCTAAGATCGGAATTAATCCTGGACGTCCTGTGCATCTTTTCGGAGCCGGTCATCCTATGATACTAGCATTCGCGGCTCTAATGGGATGTGATCTTTTTGATTCTGCGGCATATGCAAAATTTGCACGTGACGATAGAATGATGTTCGTTGACGGAACATCACGTCTCCAAGATATGATGACATTGAATTGTAAATGTCCTGCATGTAAGAATCATACTCTCGA
>DATESF010000047.1:0-32210 GCA_035271005.1 Candidatus Methanomethylophilaceae archaeon
ATCTTAACGAAGCTGCAGAATTACTTAGAGAAGAATATGATGTGCCAGACTCACTAATGTTCATAGACGAAGAAAGGAATCGCATGGAAATAGCATCGTGGATATTACAAGAGATAGCTGACGAATTATCGTACAAATGCTATCTGATTGAAGAATATCCAACTGCAGACAGGCTGGAGGTCGAGAGAATGCCTCTCGGCCGCCAGACCCGCTGAACCTCAGTCTACGCTGATGCTCTGTATCTCGTGATGCCTATTCACGATGTCTCTGGCTATACGAAGGTTCTTACCTTCTTTACCAATGGCCCTGCCTTTCATCTCAGGGTCTACAGTAACGGTAGCGTGAGTTATGTCCCCACGTTTTTCAATCAGTACTTTCTGAGGTTTGTAGATGTGAAAGACGTTCATCACAAACTGTTCTGGCTCTGTCGAGTGTTCCACCACTTGGATGTTCTTCCCGGTAAGTTCCTTCAGTCTGATCATGTGATCTCCTTTCTTACCTACGGCCAGGTTTCCCTGGCCTGCCTCTACTACGAAGACAAGCTTGTCCGGAGTGTCCATACAATCTACTGCGTTTGTATGGGTGACCTCCTGGAACAAGGCTATATACCTCAGAGTATCGGCAGTTATGACAATTTCATTAGGCATTTATCTCACAGCGTAAGTATGTTCGAAGTACCCTTATCAATTACAGCTAGCGCAGAAACAGAGAAAGGCTTACCGCAAAGAGCACCGAGCTCCATGTTGTTGCCAACGTAGCGGTAAACTTTAACGCCCGTTTCTCCGTTCAACGTTTCACTGGGACAGTTCCTAGCCAAGATGATCATCTGTGCTTTTCCTGCCTTGATGGCCTTTTCTGTCTGGTCTACGCCGAATTCGACCTTGCCTGTAGTGATGGCCGCTTTCAGCGTCCTGCCTATGTCGATTTTCTCATCGCTCATTCTTCATCCCCCTTAATTTTCTTTTTGGGTGTGTAAACCAGGTTTACCGCACCGGTGCCTAGTGTGACCGGCTGCCCTACTATGATATTCTCTGTTACTCCTTCAAGGTGGTCGACCTCGCCAACCATCGCTGCATGCATTAGATGCGCAGTGGTGATTTCGAAAGCCGCCCTTGCTAGTACAGATGATTTCTTTCCAGAAACTCCGTGACGTCCGATAGCCTTGACCAATCCGTCATTGGTCATAAGATCGGCAACAAGCATGATATGCCTGATGTCTACGTCCAAACCCGCTTCTCCGAGAGTTCCCTCGGCCTCGTGGATAATGGAATTTCTTGCCGCCTCAATGCCTAGCACTTCAGCGACTTCTTGGATACTGTTGGTCATTATGTTAGGTGAATCAACATCATTGACCTTGAGTACTTCCTTCATGTTGCTTCCTTCTGTAACGATCTCGTACCTACCAGTAGCGTTATTTTTACTGATAACTGCTTTTTCAACGCCGTCGATACCTTTGATCTTGGCGTTCTTGATAGCATCGTACATCGTCTGTATTTTCTTAAAGGACTGCAGATCTGATGTTATTACTAAACTGAAGTCTTCCTTCTCGATAAGTCCGCGAACGGCTCTTATTTTGCTTAGTTTTTCGTACATCTCATCTATCGTAACACCGCGTTTGTCCATTTTGTGTGCACTTGGTGTTATGACTATGCGCATGTTCGTTACATCTGTAGATATTTCAGCGACGTCTGTAAGGATAGTCATTTCAATATCTGATGCAACGTGTCTAGCAACGTTCTCGTCTTCACCAGCCATACCGAGTAACGGGATGTTCATAGACGGAGTACTTGGTACGCGTCTAGCATCCACAATCTCGATCAACCTTGGAAGACCCTGAGTAACGTTAATGTTTGCAACACCCGCGTAGTGGAAAGTACGCATGTTCATCTGCGTACCTGGTTCACCTATCGAATGTGCTGCCATCACACCAGCGGACTCATTCTGGTCCATAAGGTGAGAATCATACATCTCTACTGCTCTAGCAAGTAACATGTCACAAGTTTCATCGTCGAATTCATTACCAGCTATACGAGCGGCTATGTCAGATATGACCTTCATGGGCAACTTGTGTCCATTAGATTTAGCCATTTCCATAAGCCTAATCTGTTCTGGAGTTTGAATGCGTATGTGAGTAATCTCCTTGGCTATGAACCTAGGAGCGGCCTCTTCCACTTTCTTCTTCACTTTTGCAGTAGATTTACGGCTAGGACGTTTCGAAAGGTTCGAAACAATCGCTTCAGCCTCTTCAGAGGATATACCAAGATCTTCGATATCGCCCTGGGTTATATCCTGCATATCTCCAAGAGTCCTGTACTTTGTCAAGAGAAGAGCTGAGGCTTCTTCGCTTACTCCGCGCCTGATCAGTGCATTAATAGTATCTTTTCTAGCCATTATCACTCACCTCCGCCGTAATCGGAATCGCCGCCATCGTCGAACTCTTCCTCTTCATCCTCTGTGAATTCCATTTCGTCCTTTTCCTTAGCGCCGTAATCTTCGCCGATGTCTCTGTCGTCTAGACGGATCATTTCTTCCGCCACATCGTCGCCGAGAACTTCAGCAAAAAGATCGTCTAGGTCTATGGCCTTTCCACGAACGGATCTGGTTGGGTCTACCCCGTCCTCTCCGTACTTGAATTGGATGACCGTACCGACGGTGTTTCTTACGGTTCCATCGGAAGTAAGCTTAAGGTCTTCGAGAGCAGAAACAAGACGTCTCTGCATGTATCCAGATCTAGATGTTCTGACTGCTGTATCGACTAGTCCTTCACGACCACCCATTGAGTGGAAGAAGAATTCTGTCGGAGCCAGACCGGATTTGTACGAGTTAGAACAGAAACCTCTGGCGTAAGCACCCATGTCACCTTTATGGAAGTGTGACAAAGTCCTATTCCAGTAGCCTCTAGTAAGTCTCTCACCACGAACTGACTGTTGTCCAACACAACCTGCCATCTGTGACAAGTTCAACATTGAACCACGAGCACCAGCCTTGGCCATGATAACTGCCGGATTGTCCATACCAAGATGCTTTCCTGCTACGGTACCGGCTTCATCACGAGCCTCACCTAGTTTCTTCATTACTTTGACTTCAAGAGTTTCTCTCAAAGAACGTCCAGGCATCTGTTCGAGGGTACCTTCTTGGTACGACTCGACGAGCCTTGAAACCTCGTTGATACATTCTTGACTGTAACTGTTGATCTGAAGAACTGCTTCTTCAGGGATATCCTCGTCTCCGATACCTGTGCTGAAACCGTGGTTCATAAGCGCGCCCAGTGCGAGCCTGGTAACGTTGTCTATGAATTTAGCAGCTTCATCTGACCCGTAGTCACGAGCAACACGGTCAACAATCTTTCCTTTACTGTTACCTATACCTCTTACGTCGATAGTACCGCACAAAAGCTGTGAGTCGCGTATTTTGACATAAGCATCGAACTCACATTCTTCTTTCTTGCACGGTTTACAGTTCTGGCAGATATTTGCCTTAAAGGTCGTACGGAATCCTTTCGGAAGTACCGAAGAGAACAGTTGTTTGCCTGTCCAATAAGGTTGACCATTGTCATCCATCATTGGTTCCGGCATTTCAACGCCTGGCAACTTGAACATTATGTTAGTTGCTTCGGCTCTGTTGAAATGAGGATTGTTGTGAGTAAGGAAATATGCTCCCGTTATGTGGTCGTGGATAGCTCCGATAATCGGGCCTCCATACCTAGGCGAGAGTACGTTTTCCTGCACTTGCATAAGAATACGAGCTTCTGCCCTAGCTTCTTCGGACTGAAGAACGTGAAGGTTCATCTCATCCCCGTCGAAATCCGCATTGTAGGGCGGACAGACACAAAGGTTGAATCTGAAAGTACGTCCATCCATGATTCTAACGCGGTGCGCCATCATGGACATCCTGTGTAGCGAAGGCTGTCTGTTGAACAGAACGATGTCTCCTTTTATGAGCTGTCTCTCAACAATATAGTCTACTTCCAAACCTTCTGCAACATCTTCTGCGTTACGATCGGTTACACGTATCCTTCTTCCGTCAGATCTTATGACGTAATTTGCACCAGGAACATATTGGCCTACTTCTTGAGGCGGATTCGTTCCACCAGCAACTAGCGCCTTTAGTGTTTCAATATTGTTCTCGTTAACGTATACGGGTATGGTCAGCTCTCTTGCTGCAACTTCCGGAATACCTAATTCGTTAATGGAGAGCATCGGGTCCGGTGAAATCACTGTACGAGCAGAGAAGTTCACACGCTTACCAGAAAGGTTCGATCTGAAACGTCCTTCTTTACCTTTCAATCTCTGTGAAAGGGTCTTGAGTGGACGTCCGGACCTGTGCCTTGCAGGGGGGATTCCAGATGTCTGGTTATCGAAATATGTGGTTATATGATACTGAAGCAATTCCCAAAGATCTTCAACTATCAACTGAGGAGCACCTGCGTCCCGGTTCTCTCTCAGTCTCTGGTTAATCCTTAGGATATCTACTAGCTTGTGAGTAAGATCGTCCTCTGATCTGTCTCCAGAATCTAAGGTGATCGAAGGCCTTACAGTAACTGGCGGAACCGCCAATGCTGTTAATACCATCCATTCAGGTCTGCATGTAGAGGGGTCGAAACCCAATGTAGCCAAATCGAAGTCCGTAATGCGTTCCAGCCTTTCGCGAACTTCCTTAGGAGTAAGCTTGTGGTTGTCGTCGACTTCACGGAAAGTAGTAGGTTTGTCTAACTTTATCTTGATCTGTTCGGCGCTACAGTATGGACAGAGACCTTTTGTGGATGCGCCCTTCGCTGTTGTTTTAGCCAGGTTCTTAACATCCATGGTGTCTCCACCCAGCTCTTCCATACGCTCAATATCGGCAGTCGCCGAAGATATCTGTTCTGGAGTAAGCATAAGCCTTCCGCAAGAGCGGCAGGTACTGTCCAAAAGCATTTTGATATCTTTGATGAATCCGACGTGAATGACAGGTAGAGCCATGTCTATGTGACCAAAGTGCCCTGGGCACTCGTCCACCTTATTACCGCAGGTTTTACAGCGAAGTCCAGGTTCAATTACACCCATACGTGGATCCATAAGACCCATATCGATAGGATAACCTTCATCGTCGTAAGTATCTGCAGTGATGACCTTAGTGGCGGACATCTTCCTTATCTCCTCAGGGGAGACGCAGGAGAATTTGATCGAGCCGATCCTCTTCGTGATACCTCTCATCATCTTAAGTCCTCCAATTGAAGCCTCATAGCTACACCAAGCGAAAGCAACTCATCCATGAGCAATTTGAACGCGTAGGATGTTTGTACAAGGTGTATATTGGCCGTGTTCTTACATACAGGGCAGTAAAGACTGCCGAATTTGTTCATTATGGCAACATGACCACACTTTGGGTTTCCGCAGATGTATTGCTGAGTTCCGTCAGACTGATCGAGCAGACGGTCTTTGATGACCATTGCAGCTCCGTGACCGATCAAACAGTCACGTTCCATCTCACCGAATCTTAGACCTCCCTGTCTGGAACGTCCCTCTGTGGGCTGTCTAGTAAGTATCTGAACTGGTCCTCTTGAACGTACGTGGAGTTTTCCGCTAACCATGTGGTGCAGTTTCTCGTAGTAGATCACACCGGTGTACACATCCATCTGGATCATGCGGCCGGTGGTACCGTCATACATTATCTCTTTTCCGTCGTTCTTGAATCCATTCCTGATAAGTCCGTCACGGATCGATTCTTCTTTCTCTCCCGAGAAAGCAGTACCGTCAACTAGACGTCCTTCCATGGCTCCAACCTTTCCAGCGATCATTTCCAAAACGTGACCAATGGTCATACGTGAAGGTATACCGTGGGGGTTAACCACTAAGTCAGGAGTTACTCCCTGGCATGTGAAAGGCATGTCGCACTGATCTACCAGCTTACCGATAACACCTTTCTGTCCGAATCTGGAACAGAATTTGTCGCCTAGTTCGGGGATCCTTTGATCCCTTACTTTAACACGTACAAGTCTAGATCCATTCTCGGACTCAGTTATCATAACAGAGTCTATAAATCCGGTCTCACCGGGTCTTACAGTAACTGAGGTTTCCCTTCTCTTCTGAGGCGTTAGGAAATCCGTCTCCTCTTCTAAGAATCTAGGAGGAGATGTTTTTCCTACTAGTACGTCACTTCCTGTGATGTCCGCTTCAGGATAAATCAGTCCGTCCTCACTTAGTGAGGCGTATGAAAGATCTGTACGGGCACCCATAATATCAGCGGAAGGAATTTCGAAATGATCTTCCTGTCCTCCGGGGTAGCGGCGTTCCTCAGAGCGGTAGGACCTTAAGAACGTGGAACGTCCAAGTCCTCTCTGAATAGAGCTCTTGTTCATGACCAGCGCATCTTCTATGTTGTAGCCGTGGTATGAAAGAACGGCTATGCAGAAGTTCTGACCAGCAGGTCTGTGGTTGTATCCGATGAACTTCATAGTCTCGGTCTGAACCATAGGTGCCTGAGGATAGTGCATCAGATGTCCTCTTGTGTCTGGTCTGATACGGTAGTTGGCCGCAGGTATTCCAAGTGCTTGTTTTGCCATTGCAGCTCCCATAGTAATACGGGGTGCAGAGTTGTGTTCCGGATATGGAATTACACCAGCAGATACACCGAGAATTACCATCGGGTCAAGCTCCATGTGTGTATGTTCCTTAGTGATCTTGGTTGCAGCAGAGAATTCTCCGTTGCACCATGTACACTTCAGTACCTCTTCGGTAGCGTTAGTACCGGAATTCATCCAGTCAACGTCCATAACGGATACTGTGTGGTTACAGTGTTCACACCTTTCAGGCATATCGAAAGCGTCAACCAGGACAAGAAGATCTTCTTCTTCCTCTGCATCGACCCATTCTACGATACCTTCACGGAACAATTCGTTCCAATTGATCTTACCCTCGCGGATTTTCTCAATGTGTTTTCTTGTAATGACTGTACGTCCGTCTTTGAGTACCAATAATGGGCGTCTAAGGCGTCCTTCATCACAATTGATGATGATTTCGTCCATTTCCTCATCGTAACGGATGTTAATCTCGTTGGATAACAATCCGCTTCTTCTGCGGTCCCTTACGTGGTACACAAGGTCGGCAGGAGCATTGTGAGTTCCTGCAAGATCTCCGTTAACGAATACACGAGTACCGCTTTCTTTAACGGAACCGATTCCAAGATCACGTAATGTCAATCTGACATCCTGGTCCGGGAATCCTTCTGAAACGTCTATGATTAATGCAGCGTTCTTTACCAGTCCGCAGTTCTGTCCTTCCGGAGTTTCTGCTGGGCAAAGTCTTCCCCACTGCGTGGGGTGCAAGTCACGAGCTTCGAAGTGAGGCTGACTTCTTGTTAAGGATGATGTTATTCTTCTAAGATGGGACACCGCCGAAAGGTTGGATGTCCTGTCAAGAAGTTGAGATACTCCAGCACGACCGCCGACCCAGTTACCTGTAGCCAGTGCGTGAAGAAGCTTGTGTGTGAGCAAGTCTGGACGGATAGAAGATGAGATATTAAGCTCGTTCTTCTTTCTTCCCCAGTTCCTCTCTAGCTGATATTTCAAATCTTTCATCAGACTGCTAAAGCTGGTTCTGAAAAGATCTTCCATAAGGTCACCAGAGAGCTTGAGTCTCTTGTTAGCGTAGTGGTCCTTATCGTCCTCTTTTCTCTTTCCGAGTGAAAGTTCTAGAACGGAACGTGCGATACGTCCGAGATAGATTGCTTTCTTCATGCGGTCTTCTGATGTGTCTCCTAAGTGAGGCAACAAGGAATGATCGAGAATACTTTCTACCTTTTTGGTTCTGTACTCTTTAGCTTGACCTGCTGCGAAGTTCCTCTCAAGATACATTATAGCGTCTTCAGTGGAGTGGTATCCATTGGGAGCGTATGTTTTCTTATCGAGAGATGCTTCGATGTTAGCATAGATAGAATTGGTCATGGATTCGTCTGAAAAGATAGTCTCAAAGATTTCCTGATCAGATTCCATACCCAATGCTTTCATTAGCGCAACAAGGGGGATAGCACTGGATGCTACAGGTACTGATACCATAAGCATACCGTCTTTCTTCTTCTCCACAAGGGTCAACGCACGGTATCCGTCCCTCTGTGAAAAGACCTTAGCCGATTCTACTGGGTTACCGTACCTCTGGTTGAATTCAACCATGACCCTATTGGGCGCTAAGTCTTCTAATGTGATAAGGGCCCTTTCGGTTCCTCCGATAATGAAGTATCCTCCGGGTTCCTCGGGATCTTCTTTGTGAGTTATGAGCAATTGATGATATTCTTCATCGGTTAAGCGACGGTCTTGTGCAAGACTAACTACGTCGCGATTAAGATTACATCCTTTGGATTTAATCATCATCGGCAGATTGCCGACACGAATCCATTTCTCATTCTCAGGTGAAATTATTTCTTCTCCGTCCTCGTACAAATCAAAACGTACGTAGACCGGTGAAAGATAGTTCAGGTTTCTGAGTCTTGCTTCCATCGGAACAAGTTCGTGACTGTATCCGTTGGCTTCCATGACCTTTGGCGGTTCAATGCGAACGGTCGGTTTTGCCTGTGGGTCAATGTCCCCTGCTTCGGTCCTTACACGACCGATGCGAATCTCAATGTTTCTACCGCCTGCGCGCTCTGGATCCAATCTAATGGTTCCACGTGCAGTATCGTCGGTAGGTACACGAATATCATCAACAATCTTTTGCATCCTGCTGTTAGGATTGTCAGCAGTTGCCAAGAAATCGTTGTAAGACGAAAGGTGGTGATTGACTATGTTACGCTCTGTGAAATAAAGGTCTACAAGGTCTCTCATGCCTTCGCCCCCGTGACAAGTCTGTATGCTACAAACTCCTCCGCCGTTTCACTTTTTCGTACTATTTTTACTATACGCCCTTCGTCGATAGGGCCATGTACTGATTCGAGCACCTTAATTCCGGCATCACTCTTCTTAATCTTCGGGAGTTGGTCGCGGGTCATGCCTAATTGAGCAAGTACCGCATCCGAATCTTCCTCGGACAGAAGGTGATGTTCGGGCACAAGTCTGTGTTCGAGAACGTTAAACGAGATATTATTTATTGCCAAAGTTTCACCTACATACTGCCCCGCTACGGGATTGCGGGTAACTGGTTTTAAAATTTATGAATTTCATTTTCCTCATACTTGATCCGCCGTCTGATCGCTCATGAAGTCTACCTAGCGGGCCTGAAGGGATTCGAACCCTTGACCACCTGATTAAAAGTCAGATGCTCTACCTAGCTGAGCTACAGGCCCTTAGATAGCTTAAGCTTGTAATATGTGCTGAACTCTTCCTTATATATAAGGTCTTGTTTTTGACAGGGTTTATACAGCGTTATTAACACACCTAGCACTAGAATAAGGCACAAGTCAATAAAAGTTTTGCTCAAAAGAACCACAATCCCTCATGTTTTTGGAATGTCTATTATAACGGAATTACAATCGGGAACCGTTATGGTAGATCTTCTTGAACTCAAAGTGGGCATGGCCCGCAGACAGTCCGAAACTGGATATGGTAGAGCAAGAATGGATGCCGTATCTCGTAACGCACTAGGACTTGAGATCGGTGACGTAGTAGAGATATGCGGACGTAACACTGTGGTTGCCAAGGTTTTCAAAGGTGACCCAGAAGATGAAAGTAGAGGCATCATACGTATCGACGGTCTTACAAGGACCAGCGCCGGGATCGGCGTAGATGATACCGTTAAAATCAAAAAATGTACTCCGTCCCCTGCTGAAAAGGTCACACTTGCACCAAACCTCCCCGAAGGGAAGAAAGCAAAATATGGCGAAGGCATTGAATCAGTTTTTCTTAAAGATCTTACGGGAAGACCTTTGATCAAAGGACTGGACATACTATTACCGAATGTGGCGCTTCTTGGAAACCGTTCTACGTTCTCTGTTATCAGTACGGTACCCCAAGGTCCCGTTACCGTTATGCCAGAGACCGTTATTATTCTGAAGGATTCTCACAGCAACGGAAAAAAAGTCAGAAACATCACTTACGATGACATCGGCGGTCTTGACGGTGAATTAAAGAGAATAAGAGAGTTAGTAGAATTACCGTTAAAGCATCCGGAGCTTTTTGAAAGGCTTGGGATAGCACCACCGAACGGAGTGTTGATGTACGGACCTTCTGGAACGGGTAAGACACTTATCGCTCAAGCAGTGGCCAACGAGTCCGGAGCATCATTCTATCCTGTACAGGGACCGGAGATAATGGGAAGCTATTACGGTCAGAGTGAAGAACGCTTACGTGAAATATTCAAAGACGCAGCAGATAACGCTCCGAGTATCGTATTCTTAGACGAAATAGATTCTATTGCACCTAATAGGAATTTAGTCTCCGGTGAAGTAGAAAAAAGAGTGGTTGCCCAACTGCTTACCCTGATGGATGGGTTAAGTGATCGGGAAGGCGTAATCGTTATAGGCGCTACGAACAGGGAAGAATCCATCGATCCTGCTTTAAGAAGACCAGGGAGATTCGATCGAGAGATTGAAATTGGCGTGCCCGGTAGGGCGGCGCGAAAAGAGATACTGGACGTTCATACAAGGAACATGCCAATAGCTGATGATGTGAACACAGACGATCTTGCTGCCATAACACAAGGATTCGTTGGCGCGGATCTTGCAGCACTTTGCAGAGAAGGCGCCATGCAATGCCTAAGTTCCCATATTGAAGAATTAGATTTAGACAAACCTATACCTGCCGATAAACTTGCTGAAATGAAAGTAACCATGGATGACTTCACAGAAGCTCTAGCTGACGTAGAACCTAGCGGAATGCGTGAAGTGCTAGTGGATATCCCTAAAGTAAATTGGGGAGACGTCGGCGGTCTAGATAGTATAAAAAACGAGATACGGGAAGTTTTCATACCAAGTGACGGATTGAAAGCTTTCGAAAGACTTGGAATAAAGCCAGGTAAAGGACTTTTATTGTACGGTCCGCCTGGTACTGGTAAAACTTTGATCGCCAAAGCGGTCGCTAACGAATCCGGCGCAAATTTCATATCGATAAGTGGGCCGGAGATGGCCAGTAAGTGGCTTGGTGAGACCGAACGGGCGATTAGACACATTTTCAAAAGAGCCAAACAGATGGCGCCTTGCATAATCTTCTTTGACGAGATAGATTCCATCGCACCTAGACGGGGGAGCGGAGGAGATGGTGTATGGGAACGTGCCGTAGCTCAATTATTAACAGCAATGGACGGAGTTGAGTCTCTTGGTAACGTTACAATCATAGCAGCCACCAACCGTCCAGATATGATAGACCCTGCACTACTCAGACCTGGAAGATTTGATAGACTTGTGTTAGTAGGTAAACCAGACCTGAAAAGTAGATTAAGAATATTAGAAGTGCATACAAAAAATATGCCTTTGGTTGATATCGATCTTATTGATATCGCAGCAATAACCGACGGTTACGTTGGAGCAGATCTTGCAGCACTATGCAGAGAATCTGGTATGGCAGCCTATAGAGAGAATAACAAGGCAGAATTCGTTGGACGGCATCATTTCGATACTGCCCTGAAGATCGTAAAACCATCCGTTAACCCAGAGACTTTTGAAAACTTTGAGAATATTGGCAAAGAAATGAAAAAGCGCAGAGACGGATGGGATGGAATTCCATTCTACGGGTGATATTATGAGAAACACTAAATTTTATTCAAGAGAACTGATCGGATATGTTGTTGAAACTATCTCAGGAAACCCCGTAGGAATATTGGACGACATCGTTATCGATACCCTTGGCGGGCGCATAAAATATCTTTTGATCAAACCCTCTAACAATGTGATTAAAGGCGCAGCTAAAGTTGATGAAAAGGGACGGCTGGTTGTGGAAACTAATCGCATACGTATAGAAAAGGACAAAATCATTATCAACTAAGATTTTTGACCATATAGGGACGTTCTAATCTGTATCCCAGGTCTCTGTAGAATCTACGATCTCCAACGCCGCATGTAACTCTAACGTTAAGCGCACCTGATGAGATTGCGATTTCTTCAGCTTTTTTCAAAAGTTGAACGTCATATCCTCTTTTGTGCCATGATCCAACGTTCGAAGTAGAACTCATACTTCCAGAAACTTTTATTTCTCTTATTGATGCGTTACAGTTGTTAGTTCTCAAACGTAAGTAGCCGATAACTGAGTCCTCGTGTTCAAAACTTATGAAATGTTCCGTGGCACCAGACGCTTCATACTCTATTACTTTCAGTTCTGTATCCTCAGGATCAATTGGAGTCGTGCCTGTATGCCCGACTTCACGGCAACGTAAACATCTGCACTTCTTTCCATGTTCCGCCATACGTTTTTGAACTAGCTGTCTAAGATTGCTCTTCATTACTCCTGCGGCAATCTCTGGTACTGGGATATCTCGCTGTATACGCTGTATTCTAACGTATTCGGGAACCATAGATTTCATTTCGGAAAGAAGTTGGGTGGCCATTTCCGTATCATATGGTTCATAATCGCCAGCTACCCACATATCGTATAGTTGAGTTTTTGGAATTACTAGGGTAGTATAAAATTTAAATGAATCTGGTCTAAAATTAGAATCGGAAAAAATACGTTTAAAGGAGTCCATATCCTTTTGCATATCGGAATCTGGAAGACCAGGCATGATGTGATAACAAACTGGTATTCCAGCCTCTTTGCATGCGCGGGTTGATTCTATTATGTGATTGATATCGTGCCCGCGATTGACTGCCGATAGGATATCATCGTCCAGAATCTGTACCCCTAGTTCGACCCTTGTGGCTCCAAGTCTCATAGCATCCTTTACCTCTTCGACGGTAAAGGAATCTGGACGGACTTCTACGGCCAAGGCAACACAATGATGGTCCGAGTCCTCGTTTATATCCTGTGCAGTTTGAAGATCCTCAGAATCTATGCCGTTCATAGCATCAAAACATCTGCGAACGAACCACTCTTTGTATTCTTGATCTCTGCAAGTAAAAGTACCGCCCATTATGATTAGATCTATTTTTGAGGTATCGTGACCGATTACTGTTAATTGGTCTATCCTATCGTTCACCTGACGATATGGATCATACTCATTTCTGCCTGCTCTACGAGCGGCTGGTTCCTTACCAGTGTATGATTGTGGAGAATTGTTATCGATGCCTCCAGGACAAAAAATACATTTTCCGTGAGGACAAGGATGAGGCGAGGCCATTACTGCTACGACAGCAGTTCCGCTAGCGGTCCTCATCGGTTTTTTTATAAGTAATGGTAAAAAGAGCTCCCGATCCTCGTCACTAACATGAGCAAGTATCTCCGAGTTTGGGGGTACGGCCTTGTGACCTAATTCCCCACATAATTTGATCTTTTTATCTTGGATTCCTTTTCGAGTGGAAACTTCACCGCTCTTCACAGCGGCAATCAGGCGTTCTGCAAGTTCTGACACGTCTCTCATCCGTAGTAAATGTCTTTCGAAGAAACAGGCTCCTTTGCAGGTACCTGCTCTACTAGTTTCATGCATATCAGAGAGGATGTTAGTATGTATACTAACTGTTCTTCACTTTTGAGGACCAAAGCTGTTTCTGATCCTATCATAGTGTATCCGCAGAAAGTTCCAACAAGGATTTCGTCATTTGTTCCGTATGTTAATTCATAAACGGCCCCGGATCTAAGCTCATAATCTTTATTATCAGTCACTTTGATCTCTCCTCTTCTTTACAAGATGTTGAAGGTGACCAGCAGTACTTCTGTAATTGTCCATAGCCATCTTTACATTGGCTTCTGTAAAACTCCAGGCTTTACTAAGGTCTCCATATCTTATCCTGTAACCTTTACGCTTCTGGCCTTCGAACTCTGTGTCGATGCCTTCCATAAGATCCAATGATTTTAATTTATTAATATGCCGATAGATAGTCGGTTTTGTAGTACCCAAAAGTAAAGCTAACTCATCCACAGTCCAAGCTTTGTTGGGATTCTCCATGAAATGATCCATAAAAAGACGATATGGTACGCTGTCCCTAAGACCCGTCGCCGAGGTTTTTGGATCGTATCCTTTAGGAATATATCCGATATATATCAAAAACGTCTCTGCCACTATGTCTACGTCTGACACAGAATTCATTGGCGTGTTGCTCACTACTTGGATTCCGAACAGAATAACAGCCTCTACGGTCTAATAAGTAAAGGTGGTATTTTAATTTTTCAAATGATACCTTCTAAACGTTCGATAGCTCTCATGATACTGACTGTTGGTATTACTCTAGATACAGGTATAGTCAGAATCTTTTCGATAGTAGGCGCAACTATGGGAGCGCATATGACTGCTAACGCTCCGTCCCTTTCCGCTCTAACAGCAGCTATTATTGCATCCTCCACCGTATTAACAGGATATTCCCTTATAGGTACTGCTTTACCACTTACGTTTACGGTTTCTGGTAGCATGTCCATAGACACGTTTGAAGCTATTATCGCTATGAAATGATCTCCTATCGGACCGGTTAGTTCCCGTAACGCCTTTACTACCTTTCTGATTGTCCTTATGTTAGGTTCCCGTTTTTCCTCTAGTACTTTGTACATAGTAGACGGAGAAAGACCAGCGACTTCGCAGAATTCACTGAGCGACATGTCTAACTCATCGCTAAGCATCGAACGGAGGGCTTTTTGAAATCCGCCCTCCTCTTTCAGCATACCAGCTATCAAATCATCTACGGTCATTTGGCGACCTTTACGTAGTCCGCCGCCGCCAGACCAGCCATACAACCCTGCCCTACGGCTCTAGCCATCTGCCAGGGTTTACCGATAACGTCTCCGCATGCGAAGAGTCCTGGTACTTTTGTTGCGAACTTGCCATCGACCTTTATCGTATCGTCCATTTCTGGCATAAGATCTAAATCCATTACCAGATCTGCCGCAGATTTAGCGCCTAATTCGATGAATACACCGTCAAGTGCTATCTCCGAACCGTCTGCCAATGCTAATGCCGTTACTTTGTCCGTTCCGCGTATCTGTACTGGAGCAGCACTCTTCATAATGACGCCTGCCAACAGAGCACGGTCCACAAGGGACTTGATTGCTTTTGGTTTGTCAGTTATCCAATATACTTGTGATGCGTATTTGGCTAAAAGTTCTGCAGAAGTAGCTGCTTCCGTCTCGTCACCAATAATTGCAACATCCTTGCCTTTGAAAAAATTACAATCGCAGGCAGAACAGTAGCTCACGCCTTTGCCGATGAATTCTTTCTCTCCAGGAATACCAAGTTTTACTCTGGATATTCCAGTGGCTACGATCACAGCTTTAGCAGTATACTCTTTGTTGCCTTCTGTCTTCACAAGGAACATCTTGCCTTCTCGGCTAGCAGATACTATATTTTCTTCTACGAATTCCGCGCCAAAGGATACAGCCTGCTCTATTCCATTTTTCAGCAACTCTATTCCGTCAACAGGCCCGACGACACCGAAATAATTTTCTATATGTGCGCCTGCTGCGGCTGAATTAGCTGGCTTGCCGATAATTACGGTGGAGACTTTTCTCCTGGCTGCATGTATCGCTGCCTGTATTCCCGATGGACCGGCGCCGATGATCAATACATCGATTTCCATATTAGACACCATTAACGGCGCTAAGGATTTCATCCTTAGGCCTAAGTCCCACTAGAGTCTTTGCAAGAACTCCGTCTTTGAATATCAAAAGTGTAGGTATAGCGTTAATGTTGAAACGAGCAGAAATTGATTGATTTTCATCAGTGTTCAATTTAGCAACTGCGAAATCCTTTTCACCTGCATCGATTTCTTCGATTATTGGACCCATTCTTCTGCAGGGGCCACACCATGGTGCCCAGCAGTCGATCAGGACTTTCTCGTTTTCTTCGATGAAACTGTCGAAATTTGACTCTTTAAGTTCGGTTACCATTTTTTTGCCTCGCATTGATATAGGCGGATTAAATAAATAACTTACACTATAACCTAATCAACTATGTGGGAGACTATATCGAACATTATCGGATTAGAAATCTATAATCCTGAAGGGATATTCGTAGGAATCGTTGACGAAGTGGTAATAGACCTGCCTACCATGAAAGCTTACGGTTTATACGTAGAGAAAGCAAATCCTACTCTCGTTGACGATAATATATCGATATCAATACCGTTCTCGTGGGTACGAGGCATCGGAGACGTGGTTATACTCAGGACCTTCCCTGATCACGTCGGCGTTGAAGTTGATCCACAACAGGAGTCTCTCCAATCATCTCGATGATAAGATCAAGATCGAATCCTGCTTCTTCGGATAATTCTTTGTGTAAAGCCAGTATACGTTCTGCGCCGTTAGGCGCATCTTTTTTTCTAAGCTTTTCAACGGGAACGAGATGAGAGACTAAATTAGAATCACTAACTAGGTTATCAGCTTCAGATACGATCTTCTGCTCTATCGTCCGCGGAAAATAATCTCCTTGTGGAAGCCCGAAGGCCTCTATGTCATCGTCGTCAAGACCAGCTCCTGTGTGTCTGCGTACGATTTCAGCAACTTCCTTTGGAAGACCTAGTTCTAAGATCATCTCTGCACCTATCACAGCATGCAATATGGTATGATTACGTGATCTTCCCAAATCGTGGAGTAACGCTCCAGCCATGACTAGATCCTTGTCTGCTCGAGGTATATTCTTTGATATTACGTCAGCTACCTCTTTTACTGTACGGCAATGAAGTATTACCCGGGAAGAACAGCCAGCCTCGTTCAGGATTTGGATGCACTCTTTCTCGTTGGGATAAGTTTTAGACAATCGTCTTCCCCCTCTCGTTGGGAATTACAGTCATTTTACCATTACGAGGAGAATAAAGAGTCTCTCCTTCTGTATAACAATAAAGAAAGATTGCCAATGCAGCAATCTCAGAATGTGGTTGATTTCCTACGGATATGTTGAAGTCCGCACGTTCGTACACATCGAAGGGAACTTTTTCTGCTCCGACTATTACGAGCATATCCTTATCTCTAGGTATTTTAGGCAAAGATTCATCGAGCCTCTGACCGTACATAGTTAGGTGAACTACAGTTCCTTCGAAATCTTTGACGACACTTTTCCACTTGACGCCTGTTTCTATTTCAAAATCCCCGCCAAAACGGTCCGTCATACTATTGATGTTTTCCTCGAGTGTCGAGTCGTGGGTATCCACGTAAATACCGCTGGCGCCCAGCGCCCTAGATGAGAGTGCAACATGTGTAGTAACACGTTTATCCCTGTCAGGCCTATGGCCTATCCTCACTATCCGAATCTCGGACATGATTACTCATCTTTTAGCGGCTCGATTCTGTGACCACGATAGTCCATCCTTACGGACCTTCTTACAAGGCTCTTCAGCATTGTGGATGTAAGGGCTAGAGATTCGGCTACATCTCCAGAGAATCTGCCTGCGGGGCCTACTTCATCTAAAATCTTTTGTTCGATCTCTTCGAATTCTTCTTTGTCCATCATTGCTGCAGCGAGAACATCACTAATCTCGTATACAGGCCACTGTGCGTTTATGCTAAAGGAAGCGTAATAAGAATGGTATGATTTTTCAGGATAATTTCCGTCGACGGAGAGCCATCTGGTTTCTACCAGTTTCATTTTTTCAAAGAAAACCAGGGCGTCTCTTCCTTCAGGACCGTGTTTTTTCTCTATCTCCCCGGCAGTCTTCCATTCCAAGGTCACTTCCTTGAGGACCTCCCGTTTTAAGGGCGTGTCTACGGACCGAAGCATAGGCACTAACTCAGACGGTTCGTTGATGACCTTGATCTTGTTCATGAGCTCATACTAAAGCGTTGTGAATATAATACCATTTCTTATAAAAATGGATAATTATTGGAAGTTCCGTATAATTTGATTGTATTTTAACCAAACGGGGAACACTTCAACGCCGATGATACCCGGAACGAGGAAGATACGGAATCTCAATAGATCTTAATTATGGGCGAAAGAAAGTAGGGCATCCCCTAAAAGTTTATTTATCGGCCCTACGTTCTCGGTGTAATGGCCAAGAAGAAAGAGCCCGAGTTGAGATTCCAATGTCTCATGTGCTATAAGACCTACAAAGGTGAGAACGGCGAACAGAAAGCCCTGGATTGCTGCGGATCTTATGTACAGGTATTTTGGAAATATTACTCGAGGTGGGGCGAGAAGCTCAAGTGGTACGGACGCTGATTTTGGCACACCGTACCTTTTTTACTTAATGAGTGAAAGTACATACCTTAGCGGTAGGTGTAGAAATTGGGCAAAGAAACGGGAATGGCCAGTGGGGCATATAAGGAGATAGAGCTCATAGAACGCCATATCAAGATGCTTCACGTTACTAAAAAGAATCAACCAGTAGGCATTATACGATTATCGGAGATTCTAGATCTACCTCGTCATAAGGTCCGTTACTCATTACGAGTATTGGAAAATGATGGGGCAATAATCGCTACACCAGACGGTGCCATGGTTTCAGAGAAATATGACGTCTTTATGAAAGAGATGAGTGACTATCTGACTAAGCTGGTTGATCGTATAGAAGAGGTACGCAGTCAAATACCAGGTACGTAACACTTTAATATCAGCCACACTTTGCAGATTTCAAGCCGTCGTAGCTCAGTTGGTAGAGCGTGTGACTGTTAATCACAAGGTCCACGGTTCGAGCCCGTGCGACGGCGCCACTTTTTTTCGCGATATCTTTTTATCTGTTACCTTTCTATCCGTTTACCTGGGGGCTCATAGCTTAGTTGGTAGAGCGCTCGGCTCATAACCGAGTGGTCGCCGGTTCAAATCCGGCTGGGCCCACTTCAATTTCACTCTTTAAGCGAGTTTTATCGACTAATGTGCCATTGTCCTTTTTTTGAGGACTTATTGTCATTTTCTAAAACCTTTTTTGAGAAATGTCGGAAAGGCTTAATTACAGGCAGGTTTGTTTACTTTGTTATAGATAAAAGGTCGATTGCGACCTATTACGGTGAAGACCTATGATTGAGATTACAATTAAAGAAAAAAACAAAGTACCTAGGATGCCGCGTATCGCAAGAGAACTCACACAATGTGTTCAGTGCGGATACTGCATCGATGTATGTGAAGCACACTCAATGACTCCCTGGGAGTCTGTAACCCCCAGAGGCAAGATTTACTACCTTAATCAGCTTGATAAGGCTGGATTCGGAGTTATGGATAAGGCCCTAGGCAGAAATGTAACGGTTAGTCCAGATTTCGTAGACGCAATGTACAAATGTACTGGCTGTGGAAACTGTGAAGCAGTCTGTCACGCCAACATCCACCTTGTAGAATTCTGGGAGAAAATTAGAACTTGGATCGTCAAAAATGATTTCGGACCTATGCAGGCTCATAAAGTCATGAAGGGCAGGATTGAGGAAACTCACAACCCCTACGGCGAACCCAATGAAACAAAAAATGCATTTTGGCCTAAAGACGTAGAACAGGCTGAAGTTCCGGACGTATTGTTCTTTGCTGGTTGTACTGCATCATACAGAATGCAAGAGATTGCCTATGCTGGTGTCACCGTACTTTCCCGCGGAGGAGTTTCCGTAGGATCTATGGGCGCCGACGAATGGTGCTGCACTTCACCTCTTTTGAGGACTGGAGTAACAGACCTCAGTCCTGAGTTCTACAAACACACTGTAGAAAAAGCCGACGGTACCGGAGCAAAAGACATGGTAATGACATGTGCTGGATGCTACAAGACCGTTCTTAATGACTCAGGCAAATATTACGCTAAGACAGGACAGAACGTCTATCACTTTTCACAATATGTTGAGGATCTGATAGCAAAAAGAAAATTACCTTTCAACAACGAGTTCAAAATCAAAGCGACCTACCACGACCCATGTCACCTTGGAAGGCACGCCGGAGTCTATGAACCCGCCAGGAACGTCATCAAAAAGATCAAGGGAATGGAATTTGTGGAAATGTACCGTTCCAGAGAACTTTCCAGATGTTGCGGCGCAGGTGGAGGATACAAAAGTCAGTACGGCGACTACGCCGTTTCCATAGCCGTCGATAGAATCGCTGACGCAGAAGAGGTCGGAGCAGAACTTATCATCACTTCCTGCCCGTTCTGTGTGCTAAATCTTAGACAGGGTGCTAAAAAGGCCGGATCCAAGATCAAGGTCATGGACCTATCAGAAGTGTTGCTACAGGTAACAGCGCCTAAGGTAGAGGAGAAAGTCGATGCACCTTGTGCAGAAGTCGCCAAACCTGTCGTTACAACGCCGAAAGAAGTTGCTAAGAAGGACGAGACCACCAAAGACGTAGTCAAACCTGTACAAACACCTACTGAGGTCGCTAAAGTCGTTACAACGCCTAAGGAAGTCGCTAAGAAGGACGAGACTCCAAAGGAAGTCGCCAAATCCACAGAGAAAGATTCTCCGAATTGGATGAAAAATGAGACTTCTGAAGTGTACATCGATGATTATACCGACTATTCGCCAGAAGCCGTTGTCAGAAGAGCAGCTTGGAACAACGGTCTTAGGTGCAGAAGAAACTACAGTAAAGACAACATACCTGTTGCTTTCGTCAAAGGAAAGGTTGCAGTCTTCGTAGAACCAGCAGATGCAGACAGAACTTTGGACAACAAGCTAATATCCAAGGGCTGGACCGTTCTAAGATATAACGAGGACGATATCACCGACGGTATCAAAGAAAGCGAAGAGATCGCTGAAGCCGTCAAGGAGAACCTCAAGACAGCCAAGAAAAAGAAACGCTGAATTGAGTGTTTAACTAAAATGCCCTTCGACATGTTGAGCCCTTGGCTCGTCGATATGCTTCGGAAAAGGGGCATTGAAGAACCTACGGAACCTCAAGCAGATGCGATTCCGAAGATCGCAGCGGGGCAAAATGTGCTACTTGTAGCACCTACAGGCATCGGTAAAACCGAAGCCGCCATACTTCCTATACTCGACGAGTTGAAGAAAAGTGGCGGTAACGGTTTCCAATGTCTGTACATCACACCTTTGCGTGCGTTAAACCGGGACATGCTAAAGAGGATTGAAGATTACGGTAAAGAATCTGAGATCTCGGTAGGCGTTAGACATGGCGACACCACACAAAGTGAAAGAAACAGTCAATCCAAGAATCCGCCGAAGATACTGATCACGACGCCTGAAACATTACAGGTACTTTTTACGGGAAAGATTCTGAGGAAGCATCTTGAGAATGTAAAATGGGTAATCGTTGACGAGATCCATGAACTTGCGGATAACGAACGTGGAGCGCAGATGAGCGTAGCTCTAGAACGACTTTCGGCGACTGCTGGCGAGTACCAAAGGATCGGACTTTCAGCAACCGTCGGAAACGTAGAAGAAGTAAAGAATTTTCTTGCTGGCGTTGGGCGTAAAGTTACCGTTTGCAGACACGATACCCATAGAGATTACGACATAACTGTCGAATGTCCCAAACCAGACGATGATCCAGTACTTTTGGACAGACTTCAAACAGAGCCAGAAATGCTGGGAGTAATGAAGCATGGGCGTCGTCTAATCGAAGACGGTAGATCGACACTTTTCTTTGTTAATACGAGAGAAACCGCAGAATGGCTTGCTGCAAGATATCGACTTTGGGACGATGAATTTTCAATAGATGTTCACCACGGCTCACTTTCAAAAGATACTCGTATGGAAATGGAGGACCGTTTCAAGTCTGGAGATCTAAAGGCACTGCTTTGTACATCATCACTTGAATTGGGTATAGACGTAGGAAGTACGGATCTAGTAATCCAATTCAATTCTCCTAGACAAGTCTCCAGAATGATTCAGCGTGCTGGACGCGCAGGGCATCGAATAGGGGAATTGATAAAAGCTAGGATATTGGCCACCGCTCCGGACGAAATAGCAGAAGCAATGGTCATAGCCCGTAAGTGTGAAACACGTGAAATGGAAAGCTTAGAGGGGAGAAAATGCCCTCTTACCGTAGTAGCCAATCAACTAATCGCAATGACGATGAGTGGACGCGTGGACCGAGAAACTGCGTTCAAATTTTTTAGTAAGTCGTACACTTTTAGCACTTTGGAAAGATCCGAAATGGATGATGTACTAGAACAACTAAAATCCATAAGAATGATATTCGAGGACGAAGAGGGATTTAGACGTTCTCGTAGAGGAATGGATTACTTTTACAGTAACATTTCGATGATCCCTGACGAAAAATCGTACAGGATACGTGACATAGGAACCAGGGCAATAATCGGTTCGTTGGATGAAAGTTTCGTTGCAACTTTTGCAGAAGAACATGCAATGTTCATTGCTAAAGGTCGTACCTGGAGAATAATCGAAATGCGAGAAGAAGAGATTCTCGTAGAAGAAGCGAGAGAGATCGGTTCTGTTCCCTCATGGACTGGTTCGGACATTCCTGTGCCCTTTGATATCGCAATGGAAGTCGGACGTATGCGTCGTCTCCGTAATTATGGCGATTATCCTTGTGATGAAGAAGGAATCAACACCTTGAATTCTTTTCTCGATTCACAAGCTGAACATGTTATGCCTACGGATCGTACCGTAACGTTGGAAGTAGGCAATAGAATCGCTATCATAAACTGCTGTTTCGGCACAAAGGTGAACGAAACACTAAGCAAAATCATATCTGCATTACTTACAGCACGCTTCGGAGAAAGTGTTGGTGTATCTACGGATCCATATCGTATAATCATGGAACTTCCTCGTAGTATAAGCAAAGAAGATCTAGAAAGTACATTCAAACTGATCCGTCCTGGAACTGTGGAAGATCTTTGCAGAAAAACGATATTGAACTCAACTTTCCTAAAATGGCGTTTTGTTTACGTCGCAAAAAAATTTGGCATAATAGAGAAAGAAGCAGACCACCGTTTCATGAACTTTAACAGACTTTTTGACATCCATAAAGGAACTCCTGCGTACAACGAAGCTGTCAACAAGGTATTGTGGGATGATTTGGACATTACCAATACAGAAAAAATCGTCTTAATGATTTCAAAAGGAGAAATTAAAGTAATAACCGGACCCGTCGCCCCAATTGGACTCGAGGGAATCACAAGATCCAAAGAACTCATGCAACCTATACGTGCAGACCACGCGATACTTATGGCCATGAAGAAAAGGATAGACGAAGAACTTATGTTCGCAACCTGCATGAGTTGCGGATCTCAGAATAGGTTAAGAGTAGGCGATACTCCTAATCGTCTTGAATGTCAAAACTGCGGCGGAATTATGATAGCAGTTCTGAAGGAATACGATCGAGATAACGCCAGATTGATCAAACAAAAACGTCTAGCTCCACAGGAGAAGAAAGAACTTCAGCGTATGTCACGAAACGCAAATCTTGTTAGAGAACAAGGAAAGCGCGCCGTATTCACTCTAGCAGGAAGAGGCATCGGCCCCAACAGCGCTTCCAGGATACTCAACGGAATATACGTTGACGAAGACGATTTCCTCAGAGGTATAATGGCCGTCGAAATAACCTATGCAAAAAACAAGAGGTTCTGGGACTAAAATCATAACTTGAAGGGCATTTTTGTTTCTTCATAATTTACAAGATTTTGTATTATATTCGTCGTAAATTCACCGTTGGTGATCGTTCTTTCCACGCGATAGACTATGCCGTCGTCATGACCCACCCATCTCAAGATAACCTCGTTATCTTTGACAGCCTCGTATTTGTCTACACTTAAAATCCCGTAAATCTCAGAGTCGTATGTTTCGGCGAAACCTATCATAGTTCCTAAGTCAGGATCTGAAAAGAATCTCCATTTTCCCGCTAAATCGTACTTTTTTTCCGGTTCGTCTATTGTGTTAAAGTAAGTTATGTCACTAATTGTCGTAACTCTCGTTACACCGAATATATCCATGTGTGTTGTACTAACCGTACCACTAAGATCTCTAGGTTGCGTTATTTGAAGTGATTCGTAGAATACATCGTGTGTGCCAGTGACCTCATATTCGTATTCTATTGCATCGTAATCAGTGATTAACATTAGTCCTAAACCACCAACTAAGACTAGTAACACGAGTGTACCAGTCATCATCAGCAGTACTGTGCTGGTCTTTCTTGCCATAGAGCGCTCCCGTAATAGTTATTGCAGGAAAAGTATTAAATCGTGCCGTGAAGGCGTCAGATAAAGCTTCCCTTAATGGAAAACTCATTTTCCTTGACTTCTGGCACTGGCTCTTCTAGTTTCACCGTATTCTTGGCATAGAAGCCTTTGCATATCAAGTAAACTTCAGAAGAAGTTTCTCTGGTTGCAGCAGGAGTATGTACTTTTACTGATGAGAACCTGTAGTCAACGTCTCTTTTGATCAAGTGAAACATATCGCCCATGAAAACTTTCATAACCAATGTTCCGTTCTTTCTTAGAATACGATCACAGACATTTACTGCGTAGGTACATAGATGCACTGAACGAGCATGATCCGTTGAATAATGGCCGGCAATGTTAGGAGCCATATCAGAAATAACAACGTCTACCTTACCGCCTACCTTAGAAAGTAGCTCGATCATTGTAGAATCTTCAGTTATATCTCCGATTATCGTCTCGACACCTTCTAACGTACGTATACGTCTTAAGTCTAATCCAATGACTTTGCCTGACTCGCCGACTTTATCTTTAGCAACTTGTAGCCAGCCTCCGGGAAATGCCCCTAAGTCGGCAACGGAATCGCCTTTTTTGAAAATACCGAATCGGTCGTCAATCTGTAATAATTTGTACGAAGCCCTAGAGCGGTACCCCTGCTTCTTAGCAAGCTTGTAGTAATACTCATGCCTCCTTTCTTGTACCCACCGACCGTGTAATCCCATAGACCTCCCATTGTGTTTATCTTTAAACCCTTTTCCCACGTCATAAATATAGGAATGGGTCATTCAGTAATGAACGCCATGACCGAATGGACTTACGAGAAAGCAGGAGTCAGTATTGACAGAAAATCAGATGCAATAAGTTCACTAGTAAGCGAACTGAAATATCGCCGCGAAGGAAAGGGACAGAACTTGAAGAAATCTGGACTGTTCGCCAGCCTCATTGATTTTGGGAGCGAATATCTTACGTTGGCTACGGACGGCGTTGGATCTAAACTTATGGTGGCTCATGCATTAAACAAATGGGATACTGTCGGAATTGACTGTGTAGCCATGAATGTTAACGACACCATTTGCGTTAACTCCGAGCCTATGTCCTTCGTAGATTATGTGGCGATTGCAGATCCTGATCCGAATATCACAAGAGAGATTGGAATCGGACTCAATAAAGGAGCTGAGATGTCTAACATGGAAATCGTTGGCGGAGAGATTGCCGTTCTTCCCGAAATAGTCAGGATACCAGATTTATCTGGAACCTGTCTGGGTCATGTGAAAAGATCAGAAGTCATAACAGGAGAAGAATGTGAAGAGGGGGACCTTATAGTTGCTCTTAAATCTTCAGGAATACATTCTAACGGCCTTACTTTAGCAAGAAAAGTCTTTGAAAGCTCTGGAAATGAATTGAAAGACAAAATATCTGGCCTTGACGGAACTATTGGAGATAATCTTCTTACTCCTACTGAGATATATGTAAAACAAGTGCTAGGAATAACTGCAAAATATGATGTTCATGGATTGTTGAACATCACTGGCGGAGGACTACGTAACCTTCTTAGAATGAGGCCGGGGCTTCAGTACATAATAGATGATCCGATTAAGCCAGCTAACATATTCAAAAGCATACAGAAACTTGGTAACGTTACGGATAATGAAATGTACCAGACATTCAACATGAGTATGGGTTTCATGATCATCGCATCATCTGTTGATGCAGAATCTATGGTTCGAGAGAATAAAAATGCCCAAGTAGTCGGCCGTGTCGAAAAAGGTACAGGAGTTCTGTTTGAGCCAGAGAATATAGTTTATGATCATTACTGAATCATAAGCGCATGTACTGCGCCACATACAGCACCTATTGCAGTGCAGGTTTCCAAGGAATATCCACCGCCGGTTATATCGAGATGATATTTCGGTATGGAAGTTGCATTCTTTGGAACACCATGAGGCCCGAGGCCAAACACGAGTAGAATACTCTTTCCGCCTTTTACTTCGTTTACCAAAGTGCAGAGTTCTATATTTTTAGAAGGTTCTGGACTACTAGTGGTAAGAATAGGCTCACCAAGCTGTGGCGGGAACCCTTTTGAAGGATATGGGAAGGTAGAGAACCTACCCTCTTCTGCAAGTTGCACAAAATAGTCGCCGTGACGTCCAATGCTAGTGGTTCCTGCCACCCATTCTGCGATATCCTTTGGTGTTCTGCAATCTTCAGGAATAGGGAAACCAAAAAGTGCCAGATTCATATTGTATGCCATAGCTATGTCTCCAGTTCTAGCTATTGCGCGTCTGTGTGGCTCCCTGAACTTGTTGGAGTCGTATGAATTGTAAAGCCCTACCGTTATTCTTCCGTTACCCATAGTAAAACCTCACTTTCTTCTTCCGATTATCGCATGAGCGTCGCCATCTAAAAATATTTCATAGTCGGGATACTCGATTTGAAGACGTTTTATTTCTTTTAAGGTATCGGCGACGGTTAAACGACTTGTCGCGATATCAATGAAAACCTTGTCCTCTTCCAAGCCAGTCCCCCCTGGACCCAAATGATCGATGTGATAAAAGTGGTGCCGCGAGCCGGGCTCGAACCAGCGACATCATGATCTTCAGTCATGCACTCTCCCAACTGAGTTACCGCGGCGTAATTCCCCCAATGTAAGGAGGCGTTATAAAGTTTACTGGGTACGACCACCTGTTTTCTTGACTTTAGGGTGCTTACCCCATCCTCTGAACAGGCCTTTCGTCTTTAATTGATAACATTCCACTGATTCTAATTTGGATATCATACGGTCGACTTTTATTATTTCCCACATTACCGCCACGAAGCAAGCAGTGGACATAATCGCGAAAGCTATCCATATCAGAAGTGCCAGATAATCCAAGTTACCGAAATTCATCGGTAAAATGGGAGTGGTTTGAAGAGAGATGAGCACGACCGCTATAGAGGAGACGTGGGCGACGGCGGAAACCATCGCCGCACCAAGCTCCAGCGGTCGATAATTCACCTCACTCCTCCTCTTCCGTCCATTCCTCAGGTTCTTCCTCTTCAGGAAGTTCCTCGATTAATTTAGGCGCCTCGTAAACCTTTTCAGGTGTAGCCTCTACCGCCTCAAGGATGTCTTCCTCTTCGACTATGGATTCCACTGCAGTGACCTTGTCGCCATTACGGAGATCCATTATTCGAACTCCTTGGGTGTTACGGCTGGTCTGACGTATGTTGTCGACCAATATCCTCAGGACTTTGCCTTCAATACTGTTCAACATCAATTCTTCGCCTTCAGCAACTTTCCTTACTGATACGACACCGCCATTCCTGTCGGTGGTCTTAATGGTTATAACACCTTTTCCGCCTCTCTTTGTGAGACGGTAATCATCTACCTCAGATACTTTCCCGTAACCGTTCTCTGTAACGGTCAAGAGTTTATCTCCAGGGCGGACGATTGCCATAGACACTACAACGTCGCCTTTGTTCAGCGTTATTCCCTTAACGCCCATAGTATCTCTACCTGCAGGTCTTACGTCACTCTCATGGAATCTTACTGCTTGACCGTTGTGAGACGCAATTATTATTTGGTCTCCTTCGGTGCATATGTTAGTCTCTATGAGTTTCCTGCCAGGCATCAATTTTATTGCCTTGATACCTTTTCTTCTTACGTTTCCATAAGCGCTAAGACGAGTCTTCTTTACAATACCGTCATCGGTACAGAAAGTAAGATATCTGTCATCAGAGAACTCACTGACGCATATCGTGTTGACGACTTTCTCGCCTTCTTCCAAATCGGACAGTAGATTCACTATTGGTTTACCCTTAGATTGTCTGCTTCCTTCTGGAATTCTATATGCTTTAAGCCAATGTAGACGACCGATGTCAGATATGAACATAACATAGTCATGAGAGCAAGTTATGAACATCGTCGCAACGTGATCCTCATCTTTTGTCTGCATTCCAGTGAGACCTACTCCTCCGCGACCTTGTTGTCTGTACGTATCCAAAGGAATACGCTTGATGTAGTTGGTCTTGGTAATTGTGATGACTACGTCCTCTCGTGGAATCAAATCTTCCTCGTCAACATCTATGTCGAAGGGATTGATCTCAGTACGACGTTCATCGCCAAAGTCAGTCTTTACTTGAATTAACTCGTCCTTGATTATCTGATTTATACGCTGATCGTTAGCTAGAATATCTTTCAAATCAGCCATAGTCAATATCAGCTCATCATACTCTTCCCTGAGAGATTCTATCTCAAGTCCAGTAAGCTTCTGAAGACGCATGTCCAAAATTGCTTTGGCCTGTTCTTGATCTATATCCAACAACTCTTGTAATCCTAAGTTAGCTTCCTCTCCACTGTCAGATGCACGGATAAGAGCCAAAGCCTCGTCCATCCTCTGAAGTGCTTTGATGAGACCTTCTACGATGTGATATCTCTTCTCAGCTGCAGAAAGATCGAACTGTGTTCTACGCCTGACGATATCATTCCTGTGATCAACATAGTAGAAAACCATGTCTCTAAGAGTGAGTAAAGTCGGTTTGTTGTTCACAAGGGCCAAATTTATGATGCCGAAAGTAGTCTGCATATCCGTTCTTTTGAACAAATTTTCCAACACCACATTGACTATTGCGTCCCTGTGAAGTTCGATGACTATACGCATTCCGTTTCTGTCCGATTCGTCGCGAAGGTCTGTGATTCCTTCTATGTCTTTGTTCTTCACACGTTCTGCGATACGCTCGATAAGGACCGACTTATTGACTTGATAAGGAAGTTCATCAACGATAATACGGGATTTTCCGTTGGCCATTTCTTCAATATGAGTCTTGGCACGTACTCTTACGCGTCCACGACCTGTAGTATAAGCGGATTGTATGCCAGAAAGACCGTAGATAACTCCTCCCGTAGGGAAATCTGGACCATGAACGAACTCGTTAAGATCTTCACTAGTTGCTTCTGGATCATCAATGAAATGAATGATTGCATCGCACACTTCGATAAGGTTGTGTGGAGCCATCTTAGTCGCCATACCGACTGCTATTCCGTCAGATCCGTTAACTAAAAGGTTCGGGATCTTCGAAGGCAGTACAGAAGGTTCTTTCAAAGATCCATCGTAGTTGTCAACGTAATCTACGGTGCCCTTGTCGATATCCAGAAGCATATCGTTTGCTATCTTTGCCAAACGAGCTTCTGTATAACGCATAGCCGCCGCAGGGTCCCCGTCCATGGAACCGAAGTTACCTTGTCCGTCAACCATTGGATAACGTAATGCGAAGGACTGAGCCATTCTCACCATTGCATCGTAAGCTGAGGAATCACCATGAGGATGATATTTCGCCAACACTTCTCCGACCACTTTCGCAGACTTTCTGTGAGGACGATTAAACTGCATTCCCATGTCGAACATTGCGTAAAGGATCTTACGGTGAACAGGTTTGCACCCGTCACGTACGTCCGGAAGTGCACGACCTACAATAACACTCATCGAATAATCGATGTAAGAACGTTTCATCTCGCGTTCTATGGTCTGATCGATTACCTTGCCGTCATCAGTCTCTCGTATAACGATTTTATCCGACATGATATCACACATCCAAGTTTACGACTTCTTCAGCATGTGCAATTATGAAATCTCTTCTTGGTTCAACATCGCCGCCCATTAGAACAGAAAACAACTGATCTGCATTGATGCTATCATCGACAGAAATGCTCTTCATTATCCTTGTTTCTGGATTCATAGTTGTATCCCACAACTGCTGTGGGTTCATCTCACCGAGACCTTTGTATCTGCTGACAGTTGCGCCCTGCCCTAAGCTAACAATAGCAGCATTCATCTCATCGTCGTTGTATGCGTATATTTCCTTCTTTCCTCTGGAAACCCTATACAACGGAGGCATTGCAATGTAAACATAACCGTTATCGATTAACGGTCTCATCTGTCTGTAGAAAAGAGTGAGTAAAAGCGTACCGATGTGAGCTCCGTCAACGTCCGCATCAGTCATTATGACAATTTTATGATAACGTATTTTTTCTACGTTGAAATCTTCTCCAAGACCGCCGCCTATAGCAATAGCGAGATTCTTAATCTCTTCACTTTCAAGTAATTTATGAGGGCTTGTCTTCTCTACGTTCAAAATCTTACCTTTTATCGGCAAGATAGCTTGGAAATTACGGTCCCTTCCCTGTTTGGCTGAACCACCTGCTGAGTCTCCCTCTACAATGTAAATTTCGCACTTTGCTGGATCTCGTTCGGAACAATCCGCTAATTTACCTGGAAGCATCGTTGTTTCAAGAACACCTTTCCTGCGAGTGGCGTCACGGGCCTGTCTAGCTGCTAACCTACCTTCCATTGAAACTATAGACTTTTTGACTATCAGTGAAGCTATAGCTGGGTTTTCAAGGAAAAATTCAGCAAGTTTCTCGTTCATGAACGTTACTACTGCTGATTGTGCAGAACTATTGCCCAATTTTGCTTTAGTTTGTCCCTCGAACTGTGGATCTGCCATTCTTATGCTTATTACCGCGGTGAGACCTTCGCGAACATCTGAACCTTCTAAAGATATATCCTTCAGAAGATTTTTCTCCTTAGCATAATCATTGATTGTTTTGGTAAGAGCAGTTCTGAACCCAGTCATGTGGGTTCCTCCGTCGGGCGTAAAGATTGTATTCACAAAAGAATTGATTTCTTCAACGTATCCGTCTGTATACTGCAATGCTATGTCCATCATAATCCCGTTTTTTTCACCCTCGAGATGAATTGGCTTATGGATTGATGTCCTTGCTCTGTTAAGGTAAGAAACGAATTCAGAAACACCACCGTCATAGTGGAAAACCTCTGATCTTCCGTTTCTGTGGTCTGTTAGTTTGATGGTAGCTTCCTTGTTCAAGAACGCTTGATTCCTGAATCTGTTCTGTAAAGTCTCGTAATCGAATTCTACAGTCTCTTCGAATATGGTTGGATCCGGCCAGAATTGAATCATTGTGCCCGTTTCTTCAGAATCACCGATGACTTCTAAATCGCCATCAGGAATACCAATCTGATAACTCTGCCTTGAGATCTTCCCGTCTCTCCTGACGGTAGCTATAAGTTTAGAGGAAAGACCATTTACGACGGATACTCCGACACCGTGGAGACCTCCGGATACTTTGTAACTATTATGATCGAACTTGCCTCCTGCGTGCAATTCGGTCATACAAACTTCTAGAGCGGATTTACCCTCGTCCGCTATGAACCCCGTAGGAATACCGCGTCCGTTGTCGTTAACTGTTAACGAGCCGTCAGTGTTAATCTCTATTTCGACGCTAGTGGCGTAACCTGCCATAACTTCGTCGATACCATTGTCGACGACTTCGAACACCAAGTGATGAAGACCGCGAGCATTGGTACTGCCGATATACATTCCCGGCCTTTTTCTTACGGCCTCAAGACCGTGCAGAACGGTAATACCGTCCTGATCATAAACTTCCTTTACCCCATCCATTTAGAACAGCTCCGCATTGTATTCACAGTGCTAACGATTTTCGTAGGTCCTGTCCGTATATATACGCGCGTATATCACGCACGCGCGTAATAAAAACGAAACCAAAACTACGGGAACGCTGAAATAAACGTACGCGGTTTAACGACACGATATCAAATGAGCACCATTATGGAACAGGCACGAAGAGGTGGGAACGCTCCTTTGGTGCGTACTATCGCTGAAAAGGAAGGAGTCAGGGAAGAATTCATCAGAAACGGTATCGCCTCTGGGCGTATCGTCGTACCCTGCAATCCAATACATGACCCAGAGCCTGCCGCTATCGGAGAAGGGCTCAGTATAAAGGTGAACGTTAACCTTGGAACCTCAAGGGATATCGTAGACTTAGAAAGCGAATTGGAAAAACTTAGAGTGTCGTTGAAATACGGTGCCGATTCCATTATGGACCTTAGTACCGGCGGAGACATTGATGTCATAAGAGCCAGACTTCTAAAAGAGTGTCCTGTTATGATGGGATCTGTTCCGATATATCAGACCGGACTGACGGCTGCAAGAAATAACGCGGTCGTGGACATGAACGAAGACGATATATTCAACGGAATAGAGAAACATGCAAAGGACGGAATGGATTTTATGACCGTCCATTGTGGAATAACCCGAGAGACCGTAGGATGGCTTCAAAAATCTGACCGGCTCATGGACGTCGTATCTAGAGGGGGCTCATTCCTCACCGCTTGGAT
>DATESF010000048.1:0-2839 GCA_035271005.1 Candidatus Methanomethylophilaceae archaeon
AACAACCTCCAATTAGTCAAGATTATCTTGAGCGCTGGCGAGTCCATAGACGTTGCTATAGGTTCTGTTGTTTATTCAACAGGTAATTTTAATATATCTAAAAGTGGCGGAGGCCTCATTAGCGGTATTAAAAACGTAATCTCTGGAAAATGTCTAGAGTCGATGAATTACAGCCCTAAGAACGGTGTAGGCACCATTGGCATCGGAGGACATCTCCCGGGAATGATAATGGACGTGAACGTAGAGGGAATGAGTTGGATCGCCCAGAAGGAAGCATTCGTTGCTTCTCAACCTACTGTGAATACGGATCAAGAATTTCAAAAAAGATTAGGTGATGCTTTCGGCCCCGATGGACTTACGCTGATAAAATTTAGCGGAAAAGGAATGGTGTTTCTATTCTCACTTGGCGATTATATTATTTTACCGTTGCAAAAAGGTGACGTATACGAAGTTGCCACAGACAAGGCCGTGGCATGGGAATCTTCTGTAAAGTACAAAATTGAAATAGACAAGGACTTAAAAGGCTCATATTTCGGAAAAGACAGTCCATATATTACGAAATTCGCAGGACCGGGCAGAATTGTGATGCAATCAATGTCTATGCAAAAAGTCTATCAGGCGCTCAGTCCGCTTATTCCAACACCAGAAGAAAAGTGATTCAGAAACAATTTATAACTATCGGCCATTAGACGAAGTGTGAAGCGTATACCCTTGGGCAGTAAGTCTGTGGACGACCTTTTAGGTGGTGGCATAGAATCCGGTAGCCTAACGCTTCTATACGGCGAGGCAGGCACAGGAAAGACCAACATATGTCTTCAGATGGCCCGAAACGTTCTCCAAGAAGGTAAAAAAGTTGCCCTCATTGATTGTGAAGGTATCTCCTATGATCGAGTAGATCAGATATTCAATAGCGAGGAACTTTTGAAAAAACTTTTAGTATTTCAAGTTCACAGTTTCGAAGAACAAAGCGATCGTGTGACCAAAGTCGCACGTATGGCCGAGGCCACGGATACGTTAGGCCTAATTATCGTTGACTCGTTGACAGTATTTTATCGTTTGAATCATGACGATCCCTTGGTAAGAAACGATTTCATAAGACAAACAGAACTTCTAACTGAAACTGCACGTAAAACTAATGTTCCCGTCATTGTAACGTCACAAGTCTATTCGAACATGAACCTAGGCGGCATAGAATTCCTAGGAGGGCATACGTTAAGACATAACGCTAAAACTATACTCAGATTAGAACCACGAGGCAAAGGAGTCCGTTCTGTGGTCATAATCAAGCACCGTAGTTTGCCTGAAGGAAGAAATGCAACATACCGCATTACAGAAACTGGAATCGCAGATCTTTAAAGTTGTGATTTTCGTTGTTTTTATGATGTTTTCCTACTGTTTATATAGTTAAATTTTGTTAACCGCAATATAGTTACGAAAACAGTAAGGAGTTACTTTATGGTTGATAATCTTGACAAACGTATAATCGAAATGCTAAAGTGGGACTCAAGACGTCCTTTCGTTGAGATCGCCAGTCAATTAGGCGTATCTGAGGGGACCATTAGAAGCAGAGTCCACAGAATGACAGAAGAGGGCGTGATTAGAGGTTTTACAATAAAAACAAGCTCCAAAAATGTCAAAGCTTTGGTAGAGATACGCGTGAACGTTAATACAGATACAGAGAAGATAGCAAAAGAATTGGCAGGATACGATGGGGTTACAGAGGTTTTTGAAGTAACCGGTGATCAGGATATCGTTGCCATAGTCGATGTTGAATCATCCAACAATCTTAACGACATAATTGAAAAAGTTAGACGTTATGATAACACTCTTAGTACAAGGACCAGATTGATATTGAAGGAACACTTTGGAGGAGCTTGAATGTTTGCAGGATGCGCTACAGCGCTCATAACCCCATTTAAGAATGACGGTACAATAGACGAGGATGCGTATAGAAGACTGATAGACTTCCAAGAAGAGAACGGAATAGACGTTATCGTTCCCTGTGGATCTACTGGGGAGTCGGCAACACTTAGTTCAGATGAACATGTTCGCGTTATAGAAATAGCCGTAGATCAAGCAAAACACGCCAAGATATTAGCTGGAGCAGGAAGCAACTCCACTTCAGAAGCTATAATCCTAAGTAAACACGCTGAAGACATAGGTGCAGATGGAATACTTTCCATATCGCCGTATTACAACAAACCCACTCAAGAAGGGATATACTTACATTACAAAGCCATTGCAGAATCGACTGACATACCTATAGTAGTCTACAATGTGCCCGGTCGTACTGGCTCTAATATTACGTCAGACACCATGCTTCGTATGGCCGAGATTCCTGGAATAGATGCAGTTAAGGAAGCTAGCGGTAACGTTACGCAGGTTCAGAGAATTATAGCTAACAAACCAAAAGGATTCGAAGTCCTAAGTGGAGACGATGCTCTTACATTACCTCTTATGAGCTTGGGTGCCGACGGCGTTATTTCAGTAACGGCCAATTGCTGCCCTGAACTTATGAGCAAAATGGTTCATTATATGCAGAGAGGCCTGAATTCCGAAGCTTTGGGAATAAGTAACAAGTTACTGCCTCTGTTTGACGCATTATTTGTCGAACCGAACCCTATACCGATCAAGTTCGCAATGAAGAGATTAGGTTTCGGCAACGGAATTCCAAGACTTCCTTTAACACCTTTGAGTGAAACGGGACAAGACCTTCTTGTTCCAGTCCTTGAGAAACTAGGGCTGTGATTATATGATCAAAGTTGTAGTAGGCGGTGCTACCGGCCGGCTTGGAAATATAATATGCCGATTAGTATCAGAATCTAAGGATATGGAACTG
>DATESF010000049.1:0-2160 GCA_035271005.1 Candidatus Methanomethylophilaceae archaeon
GCGTCTATAATATCTGAAAAATATTGGGCTGAAGTATCAGTCAAAGAGATACAGCGCCACGCGTCTGGAAAACAATCCTCTACTACTAACGAGACGTATCTGGCACTTCGTGATTCTATAAAATATGTTACAGGTATCGAACCAACACCAGTAGGAGTTGGAGGTGCAACATGTGCGAACTTCTTCCGTGCTAACGGTTATGACGCATATGTATGGGAAACAGGTGGAGGAACACTTCACACTCCCAACGAGTATGTTGAAATCAACAATATAATAACGGATGCAAAAGTATTTGCAACGCTGTTTTACAAATTATGTGTTTAATCAAATAGACGGTCTAACATCCATTTTGCATTGAACTTCTGAATGTCGTCATATTCTTGACCGTCACATACGAAGGCTATGGGTTTGCCGATAGTATGTGCTATTGACAACGCTGCACCACCCTTTGCGTCAGTATCTATTTTTGTTAAAATAATGGCGTCAATACCTATTGCAGAATCGAAAACTTTGGCTTGCTCAATAGCATCGTTTCCCGCTAACGAGTCTCCAACAAATATTTTCAAGTCGGGTTTTGCGATTCTCGCAATTTTCTTCATCTCATTTATAAGATTACTGTTAGTCTGCATTCTCCCTGCAGTATCGATTAGAACAACGTCTTTTCTCTTAGATTTAGCATGTTCTATAGCATCATAAGCAACAGCAGCAGGATCAGCGTCCTGTGCGTGCTTGACTATTTTTGTCCCAAGACGTTCAGCATGAATTGACAGCTGTTCTATTGCACCTGCCCTGAAAGTATCACATGCGGCAAGAACAACAGTCATATTATTTTCCTGAAGACGGTTGGTTAATTTTGCTATCGCCGTAGTCTTACCAGTTCCATTGATACCTACGAACATGATAATTGAAGGTCTATCTCGTTTCTTTATCCATTCGTCAAAATCAAATTCATTTATTTTCAGAATATCGTGTACAGCGTCACGAACGGCAATCTCTACGATTTCGTTCAAACTGTATTTGCGACTGTATTTTTTGTCTGTGAGATTAAGATGAACACCATCCTTTATCTCTTGAACTACAGAGAATGCAACATCCGCTTCTAAAAGAATTATCTCAAGCTCGTCAAGAATCACTTCAAGGTTTTTATCCTTGATCTTTTTCCCAGAATCTCCTACCATAGGCTCGGAATCTTTACGATGAGCCTTCTCGGCCTTGATTCTCTCACGACGAGAAAGTTTTGGTGTTTCCTTTTCAGGTTCCACTATCTCTTCTGAAATCGTAAGTCCTTTATCCTCAGCCCTAGGTTCTTCAATTAAGGCAAGATCTTCTTCCTGTTGAACAACATCCTCAAGGTTCTCTGAAGTCTTATTGAAAAGTCCTTTGAGTTTGCTCTTGAGAGTATTGAACATGAGGAATCAGGCTTTCTGCTTAGCTTCGTATTCAGCGTTTATTGCCGCAGAAAGTTTATTTGTCTTTATCTGTAGTTCTGAGTATGCGCTGCTGACTTTCTTTAGAGCTTCTTGAAGTTCGATGGCTATCGAGTTCATGTAATCAGCTGCACCTGGAATATCTTTGGTTATTGAGATCTTGTTTCCTACTCCAATGATAGCTTTGTCACTGTTCGTGACTTTAGCGTTTACAAACACGGAAGCACCTATGGGTATGAGGATCTCTTCGCCTTCTTTTGCATCTTTGAACACTCTAAGTGTTTCCCGTGCTCTCACTGACTCTTCCAAGGAATATTGAACAAGTTCTATCTGTTGGCGTAGAACTTCTAACTGTTCATTGTAGGACTCAAGGACCATCATAGCCTGACGTAGGTCCTTGTCTTCCATTTCACTCACCAATCTGGTATTTCACAGTTGGGTTTTTAACATCTTCGGGTTTCATCGCTGTGATCTCGGAGATTTTAATTTCCCATCTTTTTAGTTTGTGCTGGCTTCCCAATGTTGATAGGGCTTTTTCTCTTACTGCTTCTTCGTCTGCCGCCGCCATTTCGATAGAGAAGATCTGTCTTCCCTGTCTTTTGTCGACGTAATCGCCTTTGATAAGGAATGCTTTCATAATGATTACCAGTTCATGAACTATATTTAACTAATAAAGCTTTGGTGGCTCACATGTACATTCCTAAGGGGGAGATAGTCAATTATTCGCCTAATA
>DATESF010000050.1:0-3736 GCA_035271005.1 Candidatus Methanomethylophilaceae archaeon
CGCATCCAATATACTTGATTCACACTTTATGAGAAATAATGCATATTTATTGACTATAGAACATAATGATAAATCTTATAGCATCGGCTCAGGGGATGGCATTCCTACGTCTTCGTATACTGAAGATATATCTTCCGAATACCACTCGGCAAAATATACGTTGGCACTTTACTGATCAGGCACCATACTTTTCCGTTCTATTAGCAAGATCCATGCATATAGGAACAATATCTAAACCACGTATGCGACCGATAGATCCTATGGAACATCCTGATTCGCTGAAGGTTGTAGCCGTATCAACGACTATGCCGTGAGTATAGATCGTAATTGGAACAGGATCTCCACTGTGGTCCAACAAAGAGCATGGTGTACTGTGGTCGGCTGTTAAAACGATTACAAGATCGTCAGGCAGATTATCTCGTAGATATCCTGCCATTTCGTCTAGTCTTTCCACTACTTCGCATTTTAGTTTAACATTACCGTCATGTCCACATATGTCCGGTGCTTTGTAGTTCATAAGCACAAAATCGTAATCCTTAAGCACCTCTAAAGCAAATTTTGCTTTAGCTGTAAAGTCAGAATCTATGCCACCTGTACATTCTTTAGGAGGGTTTTGAACATCAAGGCCACAAACACAACTGATTCCCTTTATCATGCCGACACCTGCGACACAGGCCGATTTGATATCATGAATCTCTGGAAAGGGATCGATATTAGGAAACGAACCTGCGCCTCTCGGAAGAAGTATGTTTCCTGGAGCAAGTCCTTCTGAGACTCTACGTTTGTTGACGGGATGATCTTTCAGAATGTCGTAACTCATATTAACGAATTTATTGAGCACGTTTGCGGTGAACTCTGCTTCAGATGTATTTCCTTTTGAAACGAGTACCTTTGTAAGGTCATGTGAATCCACATCAGTCACTTCAGGAGACAGTCCAGGACCTCTTAGTAACAACGCAGCGCGATGTTCGGTTCCTTCCTTGACGATTACTTCTATTCCGTCTATCTTTATTCCTTGAAGGGCGTTTATTAAATCTGAGGTATCTGGTGTTTTGATTCTTCCTGCACGACGGTCAGTGATAACTAAATCATCATTAGCTGAAGCAAAATTACATCTGAAAGCAACATCGCCTTTTTTTCCGATGGCGCCTATTCCAGCGGCTTCAAAAGGCCCTCTGCCAGTGTAAACTTTACGTGGATCATATCCCAATATGGAAAGATGTGCAGTGTCACTACCAGGTGTAACACCAGGTGAAATAACGTCACAAAGACCTGACATTCCGTTCTTAGTGAACCAGTCTAAATTTGGAGTTTCGGTAGCTTGTAACGGCGTCATTCCGTTAAGTTCATCGTTACCCCGATCTCCAAGGCCGTCCATTATGATTATCAGTATTTTCTTTTTATTTGCAGTCATATTCATTCCAGCTTTTTAAGTAGCCAGGCCATATTTTCGCCTAATGTTTTCATTGTAGATACGCCTTCAGCATCATTCTCATAGTCGCCAGGATTACGAGCAAGACTCATATTCCAATAGTTTGAACCTGCAATGATCATTTCTTTGACTAAGAAGAAATGATTGATACTATCAAACGTATGTACTGAACCCGCTCTTCTAACAGAGACGACGGCTGCTCCAACCTTTCTCTTAAGGGGGTTGCCTTCTTTAGTACCGCATGAATATCCTACTCTGTCGATAAGTATCTTAGCTTCTGGAGATAAATCTGCGAAGTAAGTAGGAGAACCTATCAGTATTCCGTCAGACTCGACCATCTTGGCTGAATATTCGTTTAACGGATCATCATCTTGTACACACTTTCCGTCCATGTTCTTTTTACATTTTCCGCATGCGTGACAAGTGTGCATGTCCACGCCTCCGACCTGTACAAATTCCGTCTCTATTCCGTTCTGTTCAAGTACGGATAATACCGTCTTTAACATGTGAGCTGTATTCCCGTCTTTGCGGGGACTGCAATTAAATGCTGTAACCTTCATTTTAAATCCTCTTTCTCTACTGGTAGATATGCTTTATATTTTAATAAATGACCTTTTTTTTAACTCGTCATATATTTGTATACGGAGTATAATTCATTAACATGGCCAAAGTAAAGGTGAACAATATCAATTTTTCATATTCGGTCACTGGGTCTGGAGACCCGTTGGTTCTTTTGACAGGTTTTGGTAGCGATATGAGTTTCTGGGATGATGTTATCTTAGATATTTCATCAAAATTTACTGTTATCACAGTAGACAACAGAGGATCTGGCGTCACAGAATATAATGGAAGTTTCACTATAGACGATATGGCTGACGACGTTTTAGCTCTTCTAGAGAAATTATCATTTCATAAAGTTCACTTACTTGGATGGTCTATGGGGTCCCAGATAGCCCAATCATTTGCGATACGGCATCCCAATAAAGTTTTGACGCTGGCACTTGTTTCTTCGTATTACAAAAGACCGGAAAGATCTTCCTTTATGTTAAATGGTATGATAGATGCAGTAAGGGATGGTATGCCTGCAAAATATCTCAGCATTCCATTAAAGACAATGTGCTTTCCTGAAAGATATTTTTCCATTAAAAAAAGAAGCGTTACAGAGAATTTGAACGTAGATGTTGAAGGTCTGGCTCATCAGATGTTAGCTGTAGATCTGTACTCTACTGAAGATTGTTTGCACAAAATCAAAGCACCTACTCTTTCCATTCATGGTTCTGAAGACTATATGGTGCCACAAGAGTTCGGGGATGCTCTAGCAGACAGAATACCGGACTGTACGATGATTAGATTGTTTGGTGAAGGTCACAACATACTGCCTTCAAAATATATTGAAAATTACATATCATTCGTACTTTCACGTGAAGTTTGAGATCTTCTGAACTCTCTAGCGGTATCGACTTTTGCAGATATTGTTTCCTTAATCTTTTTAGTACATGGCCAGGAATCATCCATATAATCGATTAGTTCCAGTATGTCTACATCATCGTTCATAATCGCAAGATAAATGCGGCTCATGAACATTGAAACAAGATAAGGAAATTGTTTACAGACTTCAGGGCGATCTTCCCATATCCCACATCTTTTATCCTTTCCTAGAAATGCACATGGGTCGGTGCGAAGAAGCATGATTCTACCGTCTCCTGCGATTCCTACGTAAGAGGACATGAATTCGCCAAGTGGAATCTCTGCTGCTGTTGATATGCGATCAACTTCTTCAGGCAATATTGTAATAAGTTTCTGATAACAGCATTTGCCGCACTCTTCACATTGAAAATTATTATGGTATTCGTTACATATCTCATATGCCAGATCAAGATCTTTTTCCATAGCGGGCGATATCTCGCCAAGGCCTTGCAGAATGTAACGCCCTCTGTATACCGCCATTTAACACCTCAGAGGTATGCAAATCCGAGGATGAATCCTAACATAGAAAGCAATAATCCAATGGCTGAAAGGGCAACAAGCATATTTGCATTTTTCTTGTCTGATATACGGCTTATATTGATCGAATATCCTCCGAGCATCAAGCCCAGTGCACCAAGGACGATACTTGCCAACGGCAAAATCATTAGTAGTAAAGCAGAAAACACTCCGCATACAATAGTTACATATGCAAATGTACTTGGATTGCGTTTTCTCTTGTATACGTATGGTACGTCCATTCGCCAATCGCAGTTCTCGCAGAACAGCTGTTCTTCTTCATTATCGGTTCCGCACTTGGGGCAGATCATGAAACATTGA
>DATESF010000051.1:0-2984 GCA_035271005.1 Candidatus Methanomethylophilaceae archaeon
ATAATGGTTTTGACGTTAGTCTCCATTTTTATCATGTCTGTTACTTCAATCGCCAGTTCTTCAATATCCATTGGCTCTTCATTTAACTTGTACGGTATACCGATACCGCCACCGATATCTATGAACTCAAGCTCTATGCCGATTTCGCTTAACGAGTTCGTTATGTTAACTAGAACTTCCACTTCATCCAAAAATGGGTTAAGGTCATTTCCGCCTGAACCGATATGAGCGTGTATGCCTCGTATGTCAAATCCAAGATCCCTTGCTCTAGAGTACACGGCAAGAGCGCGATCTACAGGTATTCCGAATTTCGTTCCTTTCTTACCTGTTACTACTTTATCGCAATGGCCGCTTCCCACGTCCGGGTTTATTCTTACGGATATTTTTGCCCCTGGATGAATTTTGGCGAGTCTCTCAAGTTGTGATTCCGAGTCTATGTTGATCATAACGCCTAAATCCGAGATGGCTTTTAATTCCTCATTACTGACGTTAACACCTGTATACAGGATACGATCTGCTGTGAAACCAACTTTTAAACAAGTCTCAATTTCACCTATTGAGACAGCATCGATACCAGAGCCTTCTTGTTCTAATATCTTCAATATCGCAAGGCTACTGTTGGCCTTGCACGCATAATTTATGCGTGTATTCATTTCTTTAGAAAATACACCGTATATGCTACGGTAGTTTTCTCTGAGCTTCTGCTCATCTGTTACGTAAACAGGAGTTCCAAACTCCTTTGCAATATCGCTAGCATACATTCCAGCGAATAACATCCTGTTTCCAGTAGATTCATAATTTTCCATATTATCTCCTCACGAATTGAGCATGGAGCGCCCTTACTGTACTAACTAACATTTCCATAGGAACTACAAAGTTCAGAGAATAGTCGGATGCTCCTTCCGATATCATCTCAACGTTCGTTCCCACGTCTTTTACAACGCTGAATATGTCGCCCGACACTCCACATTTATCTAGCAGATCGTCACCGACACAGCATACCAGTGCTACATCACTCTTAACATTTATCTTTTCAATACCGCTTTTGACCAAAGTGTTCAATTGGGTAAGCGTTTGCTGAACATCATTATTATGCAACAAAAATGCTACTGTGGATAAAGATGTGGATATCGAATAGATAATCACATTCTTTTCAGCAATCTTTTCGATTATACGCGCTACCATATTCGGACGGTATGCGATCTCTGCAGAACTTATTGTTATTATTGATAAGTCAGTTTTAGCAGCAACACTCATTAAAAGTCCGTTTTGAGGCCCTCTGAGATGGTGTATTAAAGTTCCAGGGGATTCGGGTCTAAACGTGTTCTTTACACGTACAGGAATGTGTCTTTGTCTAGCTGGTTCTATCGTTCTGGGGTGTAATACTTTAGCACCGAAGTATGCAAGTTCTGCAGCTTCTCCGTAATTCATCTCTTCGATGAGCACTGCGTCATTAACGATCTTGGGATCAGCAGACATGAATCCGTCTACGTCTGTCCAGATCTGAAGTTCATCAGCAGTAAGTGCATTTGCAACTACGGCGCCTGAATAATCTGAACCTCCTCGACCAAAAGTAAGAGGCTTGCCACTATCGTTCATGCCATAGAATCCAGTGATAATCGGTATGATTCCTTGATCTATCATTGGTCTGACCTTCATGTTAACTCCAGTGTCTGTGCGTTTTAGATTCGCATAGCCTGAAAGTGGTGTTCCTGTTGAATGTATCCCTGCGGCGGCTGATGTCAGTGCTTCAGATTTCATTCCTCTGGACTTCAACACATGAGATAGTATCAGGGAAGAGAATCTTTCTCCTGATGAGGTGATAGCATCATGGTAGAATGGATCAGTCCTATCACTTCTAAGTGCTTTTTCAAAGGATGCCATTCGAACCGAGTATTCCTTTAGGAATTGTTTCATTTGAACTTCGTCAAACATCTGTTCTGCAATCGCAATATGTTTTTCAGAGAACATTTTTAGAACTTCTTCGTAATTTACGTTTTCGTTCTCTGCAACTTCAATCAAAAAGTTAGTTACTCCTGATATTGCTGATACTACGATTACTTTATCGCCATCTGTGGAGGTAATTATGTCTACTACTCGTTCAAACGCTTCCGGGGATGCCATACTGGACCCCCCAAATTTCATAACCGTTAGCATATTCCAAGCACCTCTTCCATATTGTGGACTTTCCCGTCTTTCTTCTCGGCAATCCAACGTATAGAACTCATACATCCCAAAGCGAAAGTATCGCGTGAACCTGCTCTGTGTGTCAGTTCAATAACTTCTGAGTTCTTTGCAAAGAGTACAGTGTGATCTCCTACGATGTCACCTGCTCTTATCGAATGAACTCCTATCTCTTTTCCGCGGGCACCTATGATACCCTCTCTACCGTAGAGTGTTTCATTCGCGCCAGAAGCTTCCTTTAGTATTCTTATAGCTTCAGCAGTCGTACCAGAAGGTGAATCCATTTTCTCATTATGGTGTGATTCTATAACTTCGATATCGTAATCAGGAAGGTATTTTGATAAGATTCCACACATTTTCCAGAAGACGTTTACACCCATCGCAAAATTAGCGGTTACAAGTGAAGACGTATTGTATTTAGCTGTGTTTGATGCCATCAGATCAATCTTGTCTTGAGGTATGGCTGTTGTGCCCACAATAAGATTACATCCAGTCTCAGGAATATCTGCTACAATTCTAGCGGCGGCATCAGGTGCTGTTACATCAACGTAAACGTCAGCGTCACTAGCAAGTCTAAACAGGCTATCTGGACCTGATGTCTTGATTCCAAAAATATCATTTCCTATGTTACTGTTATTACCAGAGACAATTGCTCCAGTCAGTTCCATATCCTTAGATTCTGATACTAATCGGCATATTATATTTCCAAGCCGGCCGGTAGCACCGCCTACTACAACTTTGATCATATAATCACAGCCCTAGTTTCTCAAGGACTGGAACAAGAAGGTCTTGTCCCGTTT
>DATESF010000052.1:0-2225 GCA_035271005.1 Candidatus Methanomethylophilaceae archaeon
CCGTGGAATGAAACAGAGACTTCACATAGCCAGAGCCTTAGTAAATGACCCTGAAATATTGTTTATGGACGAACCTACTATCGGCCTAGATCCAGAGATTTCGCGAAGTATTCGTAAACTTATACGGAACTTATCAGACTCCGGAAAAACTATTATTTTAACGACGCATTACATGTATGAAGCCGAAGAACTTTGTGACCACATGGTAATACTTTCTAAAGGTAAAATTGTTGGACGTGGCACAGTAGGTGAAATAAAAGATATTGTCTCCGATTCATCTGTGGTACATATCGTTACAGATCGTGACCCATCCGAGGCATTGAGTTGTTTAAATTCAGATTCTGATATAACTGGGTTGTCTGTAAATGCTGTTGGCGGAAGATTCAATACTCGATTCTCAGTAGTTTCTGGCGAAATAAATATTCATGCCCAAGAAAGTATATTTCGTCCTTATGGCATCAGAACGATAGGTTTTGATGAACCTACTTTAGAAGATGCTTATATCAGATTAACAAGCGGAGACGAATGATGAATCTAAGGGCGATAAATGCAGGATTCAAACAACAGGCGATACAGTTTTTTGCCGACCCTCAATGGATAATTCCTAGTTTAATCTCCCCGTTTCTTATGACAATGGTGATGATTTTTCTGAGCTCCGGAGGTACGACAATCGAAGGCCCAGTAGTTCTTCAAGCAGTACTTGGAGGGGGCGTTCTAGGAATGTGGGCCAGTTCTTTATTCTCCTCTAGTTCAAGTGTATCATTTGACCGAATAAATGGAACATTCGAGCCTATGATTGGTTCAGGTACAAGAATAATATATGTTTTGATAGGAAGATCACTTTGGAGTACTCTTATTGGTCTTCTTAATGCATTTATTGTCTTCTTCATAGCTGAATTGATGTTCGGCACTGGAATGCAAATAGAAAATCCAATATTATTCTTTTTAACGCTTTTAATGACTATGTTATCTCTTTCATCAGTTGGTCTTCTTATATCGTCCCTATTTGTTCTAACCAGAAGAGGCGGCATAATATCTTCCGTTCTTGAATATCCTTTATACGTGCTCAGTGGAGCTTTGATTCCAATAAACAAGCTTCCAGTATTGATGAGGCCGATATCACTTACGCTTGCTCCGACTTGGGGAGTAGACGCAATGAAATATTCAGCCCTATCTGATTGCCCAGGAATGCTCGGAGTATCATTAACGACAAATATTTTTATGTGTCTGGCACTTTCCGCGATTTTGATATTGGTATCCTATTTGGTGATGCTTTATGTAGAACGCAAGGTCCTAAAAGACGGTACTGCGACGAGGTATTGAAATGGGCAATATGATCAACGTGATGGTTTCATCTGCAAAGAGCGATTTTCTTTCAAAATTCGCTATGGTGAGCCCTCAGCTTAGACTTTTAGTAATTATGCTGACGAACTTGTTCAGCATGGCTTTTTTCTTTCTTTTAGCATCCTACGTCGGTAACCCAGATGCAGCGGAATACGTGATAATTGGGAACGTAGTTCAGAGTGTAGCTACATCTACACTGTATTCTACTTCCAACGTTTCCAGAACAGAAAAGCACACTGGAACACTGGAGCCAATTCTTTCTTCACCTGCCAAACTTTTCCATGTTTTCTTAGGAAAGTCAGCATTTGGAATTACAACAGGATTTGTTTCTGTTATAGTATCTCTTAGTTACGCAGCGTTTATATTCGGCGTAGATTTTGGATCAGCAAGCTTGGTTTCCATTGCCGTTATCAGCGTACTTACCTGCCTTTCTTTGGCGGGAATGGGTTTGGCTATAGGAGGCATTGGAATTTACCTAAGAACTGCATCGATTCTTGCCAGTTTCTTTGGATACATTGGACTGCTGTTGTGTGGCGTCAACTTTCCCATATCATACTTACCAGAATGGTTACAGATATTCTCTTACGGAATGCCTCTTACGTACGCCGTAGAAGCAACTAGAATGGCAGTCGATGGCGCTACACTTTCTATGATGGTTGATCCATTGATGATAATGACTCTCCTCGGAGGTTTGTATCTTATCATGGCATGGTTCATGTTCAGATTCTTTGAAAATATATCAAGAAGGAATGGTAAAACCGATTCATTCTGAAATAATTAATAACTGATCATGCATTTCGCGTATTATGGTAGTACTTTCAGACATCGATATCGCACACGGAATTAGCACGGGTTATCTTGGAATAAGCAATTTTTCCGAA
>DATESF010000053.1:0-10119 GCA_035271005.1 Candidatus Methanomethylophilaceae archaeon
AACTTTCAATCTTTTCTTAGACTCTATCGCAGATTCTAAAGATTTTGATTCAATTATGTAATTGCCGTTATACCATGATAATGATTCCAAAACCTTAGGGAAATCAACAGTGCCATCACCTATCGTAAGATGTTCATCAGACTTACCTGAATTATCATGAATATGTACGTTAACAATTCTGTCCTTGAACATAGATACCATAAGTTCCATCTGCTCAGTTGTATTGGCATGACCAATATCAAAACAAATGCCTAAGTTAGTTCCGTCCACAAGTTCGTTAAGTTCTTCAGCTGTCTTTCCAAGCATTGGATTGAAGTTAGGCATATTTTCTATTGCAAATGTTACACCGTATTCGTTGGAAACTCTGTCTAACATGCTAAGAGATTTCTTAGCATTCTGCATGGCACGTTTTTCCATGCCTGGTACACTCATGGAATTTAGTCCAGGATGTACCGTTATCATCTTGATTCCTAATTCAGCAGAAATCTCTGCGGTAGCGATAACTTCCAACATCGAGGACTCCCTCATTCGGTTCGTTAAAGCACCAATGTTAGTATCACTAATTGGGGTGTGAATAGAATATGAAAGATCGTAAGAACTACCAACGGCTTTGATTCCATCATAAATTTGTCTTATGCTGTGATCAGCCTCGGCAAATATCTCCCAGTGTTCGAACTCTTTCGATACCTTTTCTAAAATTACTTCAACCGGTTGCGTACTAAATTCTGGACATGAAACTCCGATCATATTCTGACCTCCTGGCCATCTACAGTGTTCGGAAACATAACGTCTATTAAATCTAATATATCCTCATCGCCTAAACGAACAGCGATAGTTCCTAAAATAGAATTTTTAGGTGAAAAAGATACTTTTCCTACGAAAGCTGCCTGTTTATTCAAACGAAACATAGTGTCTTCACCTCGAATTCCATCTATGATTACGGCACGAGCGGCATCGAGTATCATCTGTCTTCTGACCATTTTTGAAAAATTGTCTATACTCGGAGCAGTTCCCTCAAATCCTTTAGATGTTCTAGACATTGACGCATCCGGAAATATCCTCATAACCGCATCAAGTACCAGTTGTTCAGATTCGCTGGGATTGACTGGGCAGGATATCCTGACATTGACCATGACACAGTGATTGATTATGTGTATATAACTCTCATTGGTTTGCAGGTAAGAGTTATGTATTGGGAATGCGACATACCTTATTATGAGGTCTGAAGTGCTAAATATTGCCGCAAAGAAAGGAGTATTTCTAAGTCCAGACGCTTTAGAGTACATACTTTCGAATTCAGATCCTGCCTCATTCACTATGACTACGCTTTCCGCTTTAGTCTCAAATAAAATGTTTGTAGAACGGGCCGACATGGAAGACTGTCTGTACGGAGACAAACCTATATTCACTTCACCGGGGGAAGACGTCCCTAAGAATAAACGTCACACAGATATTGAAATAGTCAGTGGCTCAGACGTTACTGGTAACTCTACTTGTGAAGGCGATATAACGGACTTCACTAATTATTTTAAAAGCCGATATGATATTCTAAGTAGAATAATAGCCAGACGTAGTGATTTCGGCGTTGGAATTCCAATAGAGAAGGCTATGAGACTTGATCGAGATGTTCGAATTATTGGAATGATATACGACGTAAAAATCACCAAGAACGGTCATATAATTCTTGTTGTCGAAGATGCCGAAAGTAGTTGTACAGTGTTTATTTCAAAAGACTCGCCACTTATAGGAGAGACTTTTGTTAGCGATGAAGTGATAGGTATAGTCGGAAAACCAAATAATAAAAAAGATCTTCTCATAGCAGAAGAAGTCTTCCGCCCAGAAGTTGTAAGAACCAATCGTTGGGAAGTCACCGATTCCGTATCTTCAATAGGATTCCTTTCTGATGTACACGTAGGTAGCTCAACATTCCTTGAAGATCGCTGGCAAAAGATGATCAAATGGTTGAAAAACGAATCGTACAACATGGATCTTGATTACATCGTGTTACCTGGTGACGTTGTTGACGGTATTGGAATATTTCCAGGTCAAGAGAAAGAACTTGTTATTAGTGATATATACGAACAATACGAAGCACTAGCCGAATATCTAAAAGAAATTCCAGACCACATAAAAATGGTTGTTCAACCAGGTAATCACGACGCCGTTAGACTAGCTGAACCACAGCCGGCGTTAGGAAGCATGTTCACTAAGACTTTTGATTCTAATATTATAATGACTGGTAATCCCGTATCATTAAAGATTGAAGATCGTTCTATACTAACTTACCACGGCAAGAGCATAGACGATTGGATATCAGGGGTTCAGAAGCTGACCTATGACGACCCTATGGGAATAATGAGGGAAATGCTCAAGCGTCGCCATCTATCGCCTATATACGGTCAAAGAACCGCCCTTGCGCCAGAGAAAAAGGATTATCTTGCTATCGAAAGCATTCCAGATATCTTTGTTTCAGGCCACATACATGGAGCCGGAGCTACCGAATACAATGGAGTGAAGATAATCAACGCTTCCACCTGGCAGGACCAGACAGTATATCAGAAAATGCACAATTTTAATCCAGACCCTGCCATAATGCCTATTGTGCATTTAGGCACAGGGGCAATGGAGATGAAGAGCTTCATGGACTGATCTAGTGGAACCAATCGCAATACTTTGGCTTATTATAGGCGGACTTCTAGAACCGTTTTGGGTAATCAGTCTAAAAAAGTCTGAATCTTTTAAAAGAATTGGTTGGGCGTTAGTAACTATCTTTTTTATGATAGCCAGTCCATATTTTCTTTCTCTAGCTATGTTAAGCATTCCTTTGGGCACAGCATATGCCGTATGGACCGGCATAGGTGCGATAGGAACTTTGATTGCAGGATTCTTAGTATATAACGAAAAAGTACAACGTATTCAGATATTCTTTGTATTCGTTATTCTTGCTGGTGTAGTAGGACTTCAGATCTTCGGAGGCGTCTAAGTGGATAAGAAAACTTTAGCCTGGGTCTATTTGTTCGTAGGAGGAATGTTTGAAACTGTATGGGCTACAACTATGTTTATGTCCGAAGGATTCAGTCACATTTTTTGGACTATCATAACAATTATATTCCTATTTATCAGCGTATGGTTTTTAGATATGGGGCTTAAATCCGATATACCAACAGGAGTCGGCTATTCTGTTTGGGTGGGAATAGGAGCCCTTGGAGCCGTTATAGTAGGAATACTTCTTTTTAACGAACCTGCAACATTGATACGATTATTCTTTGTTCTAATGATAATAGTTGGAATAGTCGGATTAGAAATGTTTACTAAAAAAGTCGATTTGACTACGGAATAAAAAATTAATTATTTTAAATGGTTTAGAACAAATGAGTTTCTATCATGTACCAGAGAATAACGATTATACCTAGAATGAGTGTCGAGTACGCTGCAATCCAGATAAACTTGAAAAACCGTGATAATCTCACAGGATCCTGTTTTATCTCTTCCCAGCGTTCCTCGAGAGGTTTCACTCTGCTCTCTCACCTTTCTTCTTCTGATGTTTAAGGCGAGTGGTATTTTCTCTTTCCATCTCTTCGAGACTGAACTTTACGAATCTTTCTGATTCTTTGAAATCAGGAATGATCTTGAATTCTAGAGCGTTAACTCTTCTCTTGGTCTTCTCTATCTCGTCGAGAAGTTTCTTCATGGTAGTTTCAATCTCTGCAGCCCTAATAAGGGTCTCCAGAAGTTTCTCAAATGCCACAGAAGCTTCTTCGATGTATGCGGAGGTAGATATCACACCGTAACCTTTTTCGGTCATTTTGGTGTGCATAGATCCGGAGGCGGACACCTTGGGGACTTTCATCCCCATGATGTTTGTGCTTCCTACCGTGACCTGATGATCCGCTTTAAGCGCATATGCAGCGCTCTTAACGGAAATATCTCCTTCCACCGCCCTTGCGATGGCAATCTTGTTGATAGCCGCCTCATAATCCGACAAAACCCCGGCACGCATCTGACGTGCCTTTTCAAGAGTCTTGAAGAACTCGATGATCAGGCCGTCCCTCTTCATCTTGAGGATCTTGTGACCACCTTCGGTCATCTTGATCTTTCTCTTGAGTTCCAAGAGGGCTGAACGGTTTGGGGTTATCTCGTGGACGGACATTGCATCACTTCTTCGGGAGATATGTCTCGATGTACTTACGGTCAATTCTCGTAAGTTGATCCTCATCCAGTTCAGTTAGGATATCCCAAGAGATGTTTAACGTAGTCTCAATAGAGCGGTCCTCGTCGTGTCCCTGGCGAACAACACGGTCCTCAAAGAGGTCCGCAAAGTCCAAGAACTTCCTGTCTTTTTCAGACAGCGAGTCTTTTCCTACGATAGCCACAAGTCCCCTCAGGTCCTTACCTTCCGCGTATGCGGCGTAAAGCTGGTCTGAAACTGCTTTGTGGTCTTCTCTTGTCTTTCCTTTTCCGATACCGGAGTTCATAAGACGACTCAAGGATGAAGAAACGTTCACCGGTGGGTAGATACCGTTACGGTGTAGTTCCCTTGAAAGAACGATCTGTCCTTCGGTAATATAACCTGAAAGATCTGGTATCGGGTGAGTAATATCGTCACCAGGCATAGAGAGGATAGGAATCTGTGTGATTGATCCGCTCTTGTCCTTTATCCTTCCAGCGCGTTCATACAACTGTGCTAAGTCGGTGTACATGTAACCAGGATAACCGCGCCTTCCGGGCACTTCTTCTCTGGCTGCAGAAACCTGACGTAGAGCTTCACAGTAGTTTGTAACGTCCGTCATGATAACGAGAACCTGCATTCCAAGCTCAAAGGCAAGGTATTCCGCTGTCGTTAATCCTAAACGAGGAGTAACGATACGTTCAACTGCAGGGTCGTCAGCCAAGTTCAAGAATACGACTGCTCTCTTGAGTGCTCCAGTTCTCTCGAACTCGTGCATGAAAGTCTGCTTCTCTTCGTTGGTGATACCCATGGCTATGAACACAACAGCGAACTGGTCGTTCTCTCCTGTGACCTTAGCCTGCCTTGCAATCTGCAAAGCAATATCGTTGTGGGGAAGTCCCGCAGCGGAAAATATAGGTAGTTTTTGTCCTCTAACCAAGGTATTCATACCGTCTATTGTGGATATACCAGTCTCAATGAAATCGGAAGGGTTGTCCCTTGCCCATGGATTGATAGCTGCTCCTTCAATGTCTAGTTCTTTATCAGGAACTATAGGTGCTCCGCCGTCAATAGGTTCTCCTGCTCCAGAAAGTACTCTTCCGAGCATTTCCTTCGAAACGGGCATCTTCATCGCTTCTCCGAGGAAACGGACGGATGCTGATCTGTCAACACCAGTAGTTCCTTCGAACAACTGAACGACAACGGTGGAATCCGAAGAATCCAAGACCTGTCCTCTTCTGAGGGTTCCGTCAGTGAGCCTTACAGATACCATTTCCTGGTATCCTACTGGCTCTGTATTCTTAACGAAAATCAGAGGGCCTGCGATTTGAGAGATTGTTTTGTACTCTTTAGTTACTTTTGCCATGTAATTAAACCCCCAGTTCTCTGAACTGCTTGTCCATGTCATCAGACACAGCTTTCAGTTCATCGTCGATATTCGCTTCATACTTGGACTGATTGAATCTCTGTCTAACAGGCAGATATGCTATTTTGTCAACGGCAACACCGTTGGCGATAGCTTTGTCTGCAGAGTCAGAGTATTTCTTAATCAGATTAAGCATGACATACTGTCTTTCTAATGGACAGTAGCAATCCACAGGGTGGTATGCGTTCTGCTGAAGGAATATCTCACGTATCATTCTAGCGACTTCAAGGACCATCTTCTGTTCATCAGGCAAAGAGTCGGAACCGACCATCTGCACGACTTCTTGAAGTTCAGATTCTCTCTGAAGGACCCTCATAGCCCATATTCTGTTATCGTTAAAGTTCTCGTTAACGTTCTCTACGAACCATCCGGAAAGATCTTTTCCGTACATGGTGTACGATGTCAACCAGTTGATAGTCGGGAAGTGTCTTCTCTCTCTCAACTTAGTGTCTAAAGCCCAGAACACACGTACGATACGTAGAGTGTTCTGCGTAACAGGTTCTGAAAGGTCTCCACCCGCAGGCGAAACTGCACCGATAACGGTAACTGAACCTTCTGTTTCGTTAACTGTTCTTGCACGGCATGCGCGCTCGTAGAATTCAGATAAACGTCCTGAAAGGTATGCAGGGTATCCTTCTTCACCAGGCATTTCTTCAAGCCTGGACGAAATTTCTCTCATAGCCTCTGCCCATCTGGACGTTGAATCGGCCATAAGCGCAACATTGTATCCCATATCTCTGAAGTACTCAGCAATTGTCATTCCCGTGTAAACGGAAGCTTCTCTTGCTGCAACAGGCATGTTGGATGTGTTAGCGATCAAGACGGTCCTCTTCATAAGGGACTCGCCAGTCTTAGGATCTGCAAGTTCAGGGAACTCAGTAAGAACTTCTGTCATCTCGTTTCCGCGTTCTCCGCATCCGATGTAGACGACTATGTCTGCATCCGAGAATTTAGCAAGTGATTGCTGCGTAACCGTTTTTCCAGTACCGAAGGCACCAGGAATAGCGGCGGCACCGCCTTTTGCGACAGGGAACATAGTGTCCAGAACTCTGAGACCTGTGATCAACGGTACGTCCGGAAGAAGCTTTTCAGCTACCGGGCGAGCGTTACGAACAGGCCACTTCTGAGTCATGGTTAGTTCAATACCGTCAACGACGGCAATGCACTTGTCCACAGTGAATTTTCCCTGTTTGACTATTTTATCTACTTTTCCTTTCTTGATTGCTGGAGGGACCATAATCCTGTGGACCATTGGGCCTTCCTGCACTGTACCGAGTATTTGGCCTCCAGATACTTCGTCTCCTTCTTTCACGATAGGAACGAATTCCCATTCAGCCTCTCTGTCAAGTCCAGGCGCGGTAGCACCGCGGTAGATAAAGTCTCCCATCATGTCCCTGAGGACCGGTAATGGCCTCTGTATTCCGTCGTAGACGGAGGACAGAAGTCCTGGTCCCAGTTCAACGACAAGAGGCTCGCCAGTGTTAGTCACTGGCTCTCCGGGTTTGATACCGGAGGTCTCTTCGTAAACCTGGATGATTGTCTTGTCACCTATGATCTTAATGACCTCTCCCATCAGCTGTTCGTTACCAACATGCACGACGTCGTACATCCTGGGCGAAATCCCGATGGCGGTCACGACCGGTCCGGCAACCCTGTAAATTACACCTTGTTTAGCGGTCATTCATTCATCCTCTGCTTTGTATAGATCAACGCCAATTACTCTTTTTACTTTATCACGAAGGTCACTTTCGTCACCTCCGACCGGCACAATGACCGGTTGGATAGAATCCAATACCTTGTTCCTGACGTTACGGGACAGGTATGTAAGGTCCTTAGCGTCGACCGCTAGGATCCCTATGTTAGGATCGTCCATTGCTTCCAGGATTTTATCCTGATAGTCAGACTCTCCTGCGACAAAAACCATTTTGAGTCCCGCAAGGCGGAACCCTAGTACGAACTCCTCGTTTCCGATAACAGCTATCTCCATCAGATCACCAGTAGTTCTTTTATCTTTTCTGCGGGGATACCACTCTGGCGTCCCCTTGCGATAGCAAGGATATTAGAGATTTCTCTCTCCTTGTTTATCATGTAGTCAATTACCGGAGCCACAGACAACGGGTTCATGTGGGAAAACTCCTTTGCAATTTTCATTTTATACCTATTAAGTGCACTTTCTATCTCGCGGATAGATACTTCAGATGCTTCCATGATAGAACTTATGTCATCGTAGAAATCAAACTGCGATATCTCTCCAGATACTGCAGATAACGTCTGAATGCTTGCAAGCTGGAGTGCTTTTTTCTTGTCCAGTTGTTTACCATTCGGTACGATATACTGCATTACCTCTTCTCCGTAGATTCCTTCAGCCTTAAGCTTCATAATCGTAGAAAAGTTAACGATATCAATTTCGTGCCTTACATAATCCAACACTGCAGCTTTCGGTTTCGAGTCAGGAACAATTGATTCCAAAATTCTCGAAAACCTGAACTTGTCCAGGAAATCTTCTATTCCGGACAGACTTCCAGTGTTTTCATATGATGATTTTACTTCATCAGGTATACTGACCGAATCCATTCTACCGTATTCGGTAAGAACTTCTTCGATCGTCGGAAGCGCCAAGAGCTTCTCTAACTGCGCTTCCTTAAGGCTTCCTGCGGGAACAAAATCTTCACGTATTTGTTTTTCATCCAGTCCGAAGGACTTTCCGCGGACGATGACTTTAACGTTCCAGATGTTCCATTTTTCCAGATAAGCGTAGATCATCGTATGAAGATCGCCGTTAGACATATCGAGAATGTTGGTAAACACTCTTGACATGTTCAAATAAGCTGCGTACTCCACAAGGTCTATGCCTTCTAATTTGTTAGCAAGTTCAGACATCTCTTTTTGATATCCGCTCTCACTCATATACCTGGAAATCTCCGGTACAGCCATCATCAGCATTTTGTTATATTCCTCTTCTTTGATAAGAAGGGACTTCTTCGCTTTGACCCTAGTTACAGCGTATGCGTAGTTTCCGCGTTTCTTGGTGCTCCCAAACATATGTTCACCCGAACAATATATCCGACAGAGCCTTTAGATTGCTGTCCCAGATATCGGTCAACAGTGTTCTGTACTGAAGATCGACTTCTGCGCTCCCGTCTTTGCTCCTCAGAATCAGACCAGCTTTTATCCTTCCGTCCTTTTCGACGGATTCCACACCTAGTTCTTCTGCCGAGAAATTATGCTCGTCAGATATCACTACGATGGGACCAGGAATAAGCGCTTCTGCTTCCTTGATGAGCGATTTGTAGCGTTTCAGCTTGTCCGCCTTAGACGAAGACTCCATTTCCGTAAGAACTTCATCGAACGTACGGGCGAGTATCTCCTTTTTTTTAGCTAGAACTAAGTTCTTGCTCTCCAGCTCTGAGCTGGATGTTACCTGGCGGTCAAGGCGCTCAATTTCGCTCTTGAGCTTCCTATCTTCTAATTCTTTCATGTCGGAGATACTAGCGTTCGCATCCGCGCAGATCTTATCGATCTCCGCTTTGGCCGAGTCCTGTATGGACTTGACCTTTGCGTCAGCGTCAGCTTGTATCTCCTTCGTGACGTTTTCCAATGCCATGAGATGAGCCTCTGGCTTTACATCATGATAGCAATGATAGCAACGACCAAACCGAAGATGACTATTGTTTCGGGAAGAACCATGTAAACCATTCCTTTACCGAAAAGGCTTACGTCTTCTGTAATTGCACCGACTGCCGCGGCACCGATGTCTCTCTGAGCAAGACCGGATCCAAGTCCAGTCAAACCCACTGCTAATCCAGCTCCAATTGCTATTAATCCAGCTCCAACGTCTTCCATTTTTATACCTCTGTTTTTGTTTTTTTATTAATCGGGTTTTTGAAAAATGTTTTCTTGCGTGTAATCTTAAGAGGAGAATACTCCTTTCCGCCCCCTTCAAAGAACTTAGCCATAAGTTCGACGTACTGCAACCTTAGTGCGTGCAGTCCGGCGGACAATATTGCCAAGAAGAATATCAGGAGGTGGAAGACTAAGAACACTACAAATGCAACCACTACAGCGAGTAACCCGCTGCCCATTCCTTCGAATATCATTGAGAATGCTATGTAATTGAAAGCAGTCGCCATACCAGCTTTGGACATTCCAATAGCAGCAAGACGAGTGTATGAGAGTATGTTACCTACTATTCCAGGCATTTCCATAACGCTCATAACACCTTCACTCTTAACATTCAAAATTAATCCTATAATGAGTATCACTGCACCTGCCATCAACGGGATCATGAAATCGCCCATTATGGCGGCTCCCATGTCATCGCTGAGAAGTGCATATGCCATCGAGTAACAAAGCAACACCATTCCTACGAAGGCGAATAACCATCCACCAGACTCAAGGAAAGCGTGCTTAATACCGTGGGCAGTGAACATGTTGAAGAACTTGCAGCAATAGCCTATGAAGAGGTGAACAATTCCTATGTACACCGATAACTTCAGAAGCATTGGGATCTGCACGAGTTTTCCTA
>DATESF010000054.1:0-9309 GCA_035271005.1 Candidatus Methanomethylophilaceae archaeon
CTCGGAGGCGGGCCCTGTTTTATATTTTCTAATTATAATTATACGAACATGCCAGCTGGTACTGAACTGGTATTTCTGTCGCCTACCTTTTCTTCTGACGGAAGAATCTTTTTGATTCCCTGTGCAAAGGTTTCAGCGATCATGTCTACTTTCCTCATCACATAGTTTTCTATGCTTTCATTGACAGCATCGAATGCTTCTGTGACTGTTATGTTAGAGAACTTCTCGAATATCAAGTTGTTCTCAACTGCAATAGTGCCAGGACACACTGATCGTAGTGATCTAAGTCCATCCCCTGCAGCTGTGCCTCTTCCTTCGATAGATAAAGGTCTTATCGCAATTGCCATCGTTATAATGTTGAGTCCTTGTGCTATCTCAGCAACAATAGCAGCGGCACCTGAACCGGTACCTCCGCCCATACCTGCAACTATCACAGCGATATCATGACCTCTAAGAGCATCTCTGATTTCATCGGAGTGTATCTTAGCACATTTCTTACCAAGAGCCGCATCCCCGCCGGTGCCTACACCTTTGGTTACGTCCTTGCATATTAAAATTTTATAATCAGCGTGAGTATTTTGAAGGGCTTCTCGATCAGTATTGATCGCAATAACATCAACTGGTAGAAGATCGTCTGTAAATCTTCCTACGACGTTACATCCCGCTCCTCCAACGCCTATTACCGCTATACGTGGTTCAACTGTAATTTCCACGTCACCAGTATTGATAGTTACCATTTGTGCATCCCCCTTTTAATTGTTTTAGAGTACGCCCGACGGACAAGTCCCATCCCTCCGTCGGGGCATCTCTTCCCATCCCTTCTTCATTTCATTTTCGAAGTAAACTGAGCTGTCTTGAATGCGTTAGTGGCCGATTCTTTTCTGGCCTCATCCGTGACTAGCTCCTTTAGAACACATGTTCTTACGAACTCTTCTTCGTTAAGACAAATCCCATCGTCCTTAAGCAAAGATAGTGCGTTCAATTGTACTTCTGAAAATCGGACGAAGATTCCGTTTTCCTCCTTGCGTCCGTCTATGTCGGGTGCATCTCCAACAACGTACGCACGGATAGCAGCTCGAATGAGATTAGAACGTGATCCAACATTTGGGTTCTCAGCAACGAAATCATCCACTAACTGGAGTTCTTCCGGTCCCATCCTGAGTGTGACCTTTGTGTCTTCAACCATTCATATCATCCTCGCTACAGAGCTTGTAGAGTCCCATCCCTTCGGCTCTAGTTATTAATGTAAGACGGCGTATTTAATACTGTCGGATTTTGTCCTACATTGTCATACTAAGATAAAAGACAAAAAAGGAAAATGCCTGGTCTATATCTTTCTTTAAACCCACATCTATAGAATACTATATAATTGGGGTGTACTTCTTAAAGAAAGCATCGGGTAGTGTAAATGGATCGTAACTATACTGATATAGAAAAGAAATGGCAGGGCGAATGGTCACAGGCCGGAATTGATACAGCGTCAAGGGACGACCGGCCTAAATTCATGATAATCTTTGCATATCCGGGAGTAACCGGATATCTTCATGTTGGGCATCTACGTGGTTATACGTATGCCGACGCAATAGGAAGATACAAGCGGATGATGGGTTACAACGTGATGTTCCCAGTGGGTACTCATGCCACTGGTAATGGAGCAATTAGCCTTGCTGCCCGTATAAAGAGAAAGGATCCTGACACTGTCAAATATATGAAGGACAACGGCTGCACCGACGAACAGCTTAAGGACTTGATAGAACCGATGGCCATCGTAGATTTCTTCAATGAAATATACGTCAATGATTACTGGAAGAAATTTGGATTCCTTGCAGATTGGCGTAGATTCACGTGCACACTCAATCCTGATTACGGTAAATTCATAGAATGGCAGTTCAAGAAGCTTATGGAAGCTGATCTGCTCATGCAGAAGCCGTACTATTCACCATATTGTTCGAACTGTGGACCAGTGGCGATAGATGCTTCTGAAACGGATATATCCAAAGGCGGCAACGCCGAAGCTCAAGAATACACTCTTCTGAAATTTGATTTCGGAGAGATGAAGCTTATTGCAGCTACACTTAGGCCGGAAACAGTCTACGGTCAAGTTTGTTTTTGGATAAATCCAGAAACTGAATATGTAAAAATGAAGCATAATGACGAGATATGGATTGTATCTAGTCCCGCTGTAGATAAGTTAGAAATGCAGTTTGATGATATAGAAAAAATAGGCACCATCCAAGGAAGGGATATGGTAGGATGGACCTGTAAAGCCCCTATGGTCGGACGCATAATTACTATATTGCCAGCAACATTTGCTGATCCAGAAGTTGGAACAGGAATGGTAACTTCCGTTCCTTCCGATTCACCAGACGATTATATCAATTTAAAATACATCAAAGAACACCCAGAAGAGTACAAAAAATACGGTATCGATGAACGTACACTGGCTTCAATTAATCCTATTTCCATTATCGAAATCTCAGGATACGGGGACCTTCCTGCTAAGGATATCATCGAAGAGCTTGGAATTACTAGTACGGATGATCCTAAACTTGAAGAAGCTAAGAAGAAAATCTACAAAGACGGGTTCCACTCTGGAATAATGAGGGATGCCTGTGGCCCGTACGCTGGAATGCGTGTCGAAGAAGCCAAAGAACAGATTAAACAAGCGATGTTGAAGTCTGGTGAGGCCGAGGCATTACACGATCTTTCTGAAGAAGTCGTATGCAGGTGTGGAGAGACTGTACGAGTAAAGAGGATTGATGATCAGTGGTTCATTAATTACGGTAATAAGGATTTGACCGAAAAGACTTCTGAACACTGCAAAGAAATGAACATATATCCTCCAGAATACCAATCTAACGTACACAATACCTTAGATTGGTTCAGGGAGCGTGCATGTGCCAGACAAGGAAATTGGCTTGGAACAAGATTCCCATTCGATAACAAATGGATAATTGAAGCTATATCGGATTCTACTCTTTATCCGATATACTATACGATATCACTATACGCTAACAATGGAAATATTAAACCTGAGAACATGACCGAGGCATTCTTCGATTATGTTATACTGGGTAAAGGCGACGTAGATGAAGTTTCAAAAGAAACTGAAATTAGTACAACGTTGCTTAACAACATCCGGGGGGATGTCGCTTATTGGTATCCACTTGACGTTAACTTAGGGGGGAAAGAGCATATGACTGTGCATTTCCCAGTCTTCTTGTTCAATCATATGGCGATACTTCCTCCTGAGATGCAACCTCAGGGGATTATTGTAAACTGGTATATCACCGGTAAGAAATCAAAAATATCCAAATCAAAGGGCGGAGCCCAACCCATCGCTGGTGCCGTAGAAGAATTCGGCGTGGATGCCATGCGTCTTTACTATGCTCACGTGGCATCAATGTTCATCGATGTAGAATGGAACGAGGAAATTGTATTCTCATACAAACAGAGACTAGAGAGAATATTCATGTTCGTCGAAGAATTAGTACAAACATCTGGTTCACAGAGCGGTATAGACAGATGGCTATTTTCAAGGTTCCAAACACACATAGCCAACATACGTAATTCTATGGATAAGTATGATCTTAGACAGATGGCTACCGCAACTTACTACGAGATATATAACGATCTTAAGTGGTATATCAGACGAGGCGGATCTGACGAATCTACGATCAAAGAAGCCCTTAAAGTCTGGATACAGAGCATGATGCCGATAACTCCACATATTGCTGAAGAGCTTTGGGCGACGGCTGGATTTGAAGGACTTGTTTCTTCTACGCTTTATCCTGAACCACAAGGCAACGATGTTACCGCAGAGTATGGAGAGAATTTGATACGCTCTACTATTTCTGACGTGGCACAAATCCGTAAGGTCGCTTCGATCGAAGCTTCAAAGATATGCATATACACATCACCCTCATGGAAACGTAAAGTTTACTCCATAGCGGCAGACATATTGGAATCTGGTAACGAACTTACTATACCAGCACTTACGAAAGGATCCATGACAGACCCTGAAATAAGAAGCAATGGTAAAGCTGCATCTGAACTATCTAAAAAGGTAGCAACTAGTATGCTTCGTGAAGGTTCAGATAAAATACGCATGTACGCTGAGACTGATGAATATTCAATCGTTCTCGATGCGTCGGACTTCCTGACCAACGAAGTGGGATTACCGGTATCAGTATTCAGTGCTGATGACCCATCTAAATATGATCCGATGGGAAAATCTGCTGCTGCTGTACCAGGAAGACCAGCAATATATCTCGAGTGATCAAAACCATCTCTCGAACATATTGTTCTCGATGCCTGCTGCATCCATCGTCTTACCTACAATAAAGTCTATGATGTCGTCTACACTTTGAGGTTTGGAATAGAATCCCGGATTAGCATCAAGTATAACGGCTCCGCAACGTGCCAGTTTCAGCTCGTTCTCTAACATTATCTGACTTTTTGGCGTTTCCCTTACTACGAGAACAAGTTTTTGTCCTTCTTTGATACGAACGCTTGCTGCACGTGAAATCAAGGTATCTGCAATTCCGTTAGCAAATTTACCGATGGAAGATTCACTGCAAGGTGTGACAAACATACAGTCGTATCTGTAACTACCAGAAGAAATGGGAGCGAACAAATCTGTGTCGTCATAAACTTCGTCTGCCATAGCATATACTTCATCTAACGAATAACCAGTTTCATGTGTTAGGATATTCTTCGCGGCCTGTGATATTATAAGAATCTTTTTTCCAGGTAAATTTTGTAGTAAGCGTATTCCGTATATACTTCCGGATGCGCCACCTATTGCAACAACGAACTTCATGCACCCATTATATCAAATCAATAGTAATAACTGACGGTCAGTATAATGCAGCGTTTATTGCCAATTCAGAAAGATCCATTGCGTATTCAGCGATACGTCTTAAACTTCCTGATATAACACTGGCAGCAACACTAGCATTCTGATCTAGCATAGCCGAGTTCCTTGAGAATACTTCTATGCGTTCAACCAAAAGTTCACTGTCGTTGATACATTTGTTAGCAAGCATCATTTCTTTATTCTGTAAATTGATAACGGCAGAGGAAACACGATCGTTCGCTTCCCTGCCAATGGACACGACTTCTGCAATTATATCTGAAGTGGCCGGTTCTGCGATTAGAACATCAAGATTTTTTGCAATCATCAAAGCGTGGTCACCTATGCGTTCAAGTGCCCTGCTGGCCATACTGCTTCTAGTTATTTCAGAGAGATTAGAGCCTATCTTACTTGCTAAAGAGATTTCCTTCTGAAAAATGTTAACTTGACGTGAGATTAACCAATCTATTCTATCTATTTCCTTATCTTTCTCAACTAGACCTTCATAAAGGTTCTTTTTTCTAGCTTCAGCGTCATTTAATATGTCGCTAAGTAGATTTTTGATAAGTACGCGCATACGCTCTAATGATTTCGAAGGACGCATTTCACTTTGGTCCACTAAATCTTTTATGAGAATGCGATTTTCACTCTCGTCCATTATTTCAAGACCTATTGCAGTCTGTGTGAATGCAGAAGCTACTCCTGCTACGAGACTGGATATCTGTCCTGATGACTTGAGTTCTATGGCGCTGTGACCTGCTATGTAAGAACCGACCAATAGTCTGTATAAGTATTGACGGTCATTGATAAGATCTACGTCAATAGTCTTCACAGTTCGTTCAGCAGACTTTTGAACACCTTGTGGATATATTGTAATGCTTCCATCTGGCTGTGGCTGAAGACTTACGGAATCATTTTTCTGTAATCCTACAGAATCCGCCCAGTCCTTTGGCAATGTGACCATAAAGGATGATCCGCCAGTAATCTGTATTCTTCTTATATCCACAGTAAATATAAAGATTCAATTAGATTTAAGCCTATCTGTATTAGTATGTATTATCTTATTGAAATATATAGGACATTCAATATAGTTCTATGAAATATCGTTATCATTAGCGCTATTAATTCCTTTAAAGTTCGTATATATGTATTTCATGTGTCAAGGGTACCCACATGGATAAAAAAACAGTTAAATATGATACATTTAACTAATTTATATATCTAATATATATCTTACTTAAGAGATATATCAATATGTATAGGAACATATAGTCAATCGACGAGGTATATATGCAATCTATCAATCCTACTATCTGAGGAGTTTACCTTGGAAATAAAAACAATAGCTTGGGTCGTAGTTGCCTTAATCGTCGGGGGCGGTTACGCTGCATTGGTAGGAGACGACTCCTCTGAGATGGAACTCATTTCAATTAATGTCGATGGAGTAGCCCCATCTCCCTCTAACATGAAAGATGGAATTTCTATCGATAAAAATAAGGTTCCCGCAATCAGTGGAGAAATGTCTGCAGTTAACGGTAATGATGGTAATTATTCCATTCAGAGGGATATGATCCTTGTGACTAATGGAAAACCAACTGGTCTTGCTGCTGATTTCATAAACTGGATACTCGGAGCTGATGGACAGGCAATTGTCGCTGAAGAGGGATTTGTAGATCTTGAACCAGTTACATACGTAGAGCCGGAAACAGCCCCTAATGGAGTATTGAAAGTAGCAGGTTCCACAACCATGCAGTCAATGATGGTTAAATTCGTTGAAGCTTACGAGGCAAAGTACAATAACGTAAAGATTCAGGTTACTGGTGGCGGATCCGGAGCAGGCGCCACACTGGTAAACAATACAGTAGACATCGGAATGATGTCCAGAGATCCTACATCTGAAGAGAATGTAAAAACTGTAGTAATCGCTAAGGACGGAGTAGTAATGATTGTTGACAAGGCATCAGGAGTTACCAATCTATCCCTTGAAGATATCGCAAAGATATTCAACGGTGAAATCACCAACTGGAATCAGGTTGGCGGACACAATCTTAAGGTAGCGCCCATAATTAGGGAAGGCGGATCAGGAACTAGAGAGACTTTCGACGCTAAGATGGCTGAATCACTTGGCATAACCGTTGACTCCTTAGAATCAAGCATGAGAGGCTGTCCTTCGGAATCCTCCAACGGTGCTATGCTCAAACGTTGCAGCAGCAATCCTGGTTCAATAGGTTACGTTAACCTCAGTAGCATTTCTGATTTATGAGATGTTATCATGGTCTCCAACGATATAGCGTTAGGGCCCGATAAGTACGGTCAGACCGAAGGGGACGATCCTAAAAAAAAGAATGTGAAGTCTCGTCGCCTTAATCCTGATACGATACCTAAAATCGCTATCACGGCTGCAGCCGTTACGGCAGCGGCAATAATATTTTTTATAATAATTTACATCGCAGGATTAAGTATACCTGCGTTTCAGAAAATAGGGATATGGGACTTCGTCACAGGAGATAGATGGTCTCCCAGTAACGGACACTATGGCGCCCTTCCTCTGATAACTGGCACAATACTAGTTACTGCAGGATCGATAATCTTTGCTGTTCCTCTGGGAGTCGGAGCGGCAATATATATTTCCGAGGTCGCTTCAGAAAAATCTAGGAATATTCTTAAACCCGTATGCGAGATATTTGCAGGAATTCCCAGTGTAGTGTATGGATTCTTTGGATTGTTAGTTCTATGTCCATTACTTTTAGATATATTTCCTGAACAATTGAAATATTCCACGTCTTGGCTTGCAGGATCTATTTTATTGGGAATAATGGCACTACCTACAGTCATCTCTGTATCTGAGGATGCAATCCGTGCCGTACCTAAATCATATCGTCATTCATCTCTGGCTATGGGAGCTACAGGATGGGAGACGACCACTAAAGTCGTCCTTCCTGCTGCATCATCAGGAGTTATAGCAGCTTCGATTTTAGGCATCGGAAGGGCAATGGGAGAAACTATGGCAGTTATCATGGTCACTGGTAACTCAGCACTTATCCCAGACCCGATTTTTAATATATTTTCCAACGTAAGAACACTTACTGCTACTGTTGCATTGGAAATGCCTGAAGTTGTGTACAACAGCGTTCATTATTCATCATTATTTGCTGTTGCCCTTCTTCTACTGGTATCCGTTATAATTGTTAATTTATTTGCTAATGCTATAGGCAGAAGAACAAGGGTTAAACTGGGAATAATCAAATCTCCAAAACATTCTATCGATATTAAAGGTAAAATTCGCAATAGAATCAATGACGACACACTAAAAGCATTTTACAGAATCAAACCACTTATTCGTACAATATTACTTTCTGCATCTATCTTTGTGTTATCATCGATGATGATATCCTTGTTCATTGCTAATAGTCTAGCGTTGATTGCAGGGGGAGCCATCACCGTAGTTTTTATTATTGGTTCATGGTCCATGAGATTTGTCCGTTCCTCGGATAAAGAAGCCGTTGCACATGGCTTACTAAAAGTGCTGATGTTTATTATATTGATGATACTGGTCATAATAATTGGAGACGTTCTCGTAAAAGGTATTCCTGCTCTTTCAACAGAATTTATTTTCGGTTCGCCCAGTGATTCAGGACGTGCAGGTGGGATTTGGCCTGCCATTGTCGGTACTCTTGAACTTGTCGCTATAACTTCATTTATAGCGCTTCCTCTTGGAATCGGTGCAGGAATATATCTTTCGCAATATGCGCGTGACGGTAAATTTACTCAAATGGTACGTAATGCTGTAGATGCATTGAATGGAACTCCGTCCATAGTGTTCGGATTGTTTGGAATGTCTATATTTGTTATAGCTTTTGGATGGGGAACTTCAGTATTTGTCGGTTCGATAACCTTGGCATTCATGATTCTGCCTGTAATAATCAAGACCACGGAGGAAGCTGTCTCCGCCGTACCTAAGACTTTTATGCAAGCCTCTATGGCAATGGGTTCTAGCAAATGGCAAGCGATATACAAGGTCATCCTTCCTGCGGCAATAGGCGGGGTAATAACCGGAATTATTCTTAGTTTGGGACGGGCTGCAGGAGAAACTGCACCAATTATGTTTACTGCAGTATTAGCATTCTCTTCAAGTGCATCACTTAATCCATTTGAGCCTGTAATGGCATTACCTTACCATCTCTATTTCCTTGCAACCGAGGTAACAGGCTCTACAACGAACCAGTACGGCACAGCCGTAGTACTTTTATTGATCGTTCTGTCGATGTTCCTAGTAGCATCGCTGATACGGCATCATTACTCTAAGAACACTAATTGGTGATTACATTGATAGGAAAATCAGAACTAGCAGTAAATGTCAAGAATCTTAATCTATGGTATGGAGAAAATCAAGCTCTTTATGACGTCTCCATGCCTATAAGGAGGAATAAGATAACAGCTCTAATTGGTCCATC
>DATESF010000055.1:0-32354 GCA_035271005.1 Candidatus Methanomethylophilaceae archaeon
GGCAGGAGTAATGGTAGTCGAAAATACAATCGATACATTTGATTCACCTCCAGAAGAGAGGATTGGAAAAACGAATTACGATACGGATGAGATGTGGATCTACATGGGTCCCCAGCATCCCTTCTCTCATGGACTTTGGACTTTGAAGATCAAGGTTGATGGAGAAATCGTTACAGATGCTGAACCAGTTATCGGTTATTTACACCGCGGCTGGGAAAAGGAAACAGAGAACAGGTCATATCCGAAGATAATTCCGATGGCAGACCGTCTTTGTTATTCTGCATCGATGACATACGCGCATCTTTATTGTATGACAGTCGAGAAAGCTCTCGATATAGAAGTGCCAGAGAAGGCCGAATACATAAGGATAATTGCAGATGAAATATGCCGTATCCAGTCGCATCTTATGTGGTTGGCTGCAGTAGGTACCGATTTAGGAAACCTTACCATATTCCTTTGGGCAATGAGGGAAAGAGAGTACTGGCTCGATCTTAACGTAAGGCTTTGTGGTCAGAGAATGACTACTAACTACCCGCGTATAGGCGGTGTAAGAAACGATACTACTGAATTGTTCGACAGAGATTTACCCAGGGTTACAGATCTATTCAAGAAGAGACTTTGGGACATTATCGAGATGATCGATGACAGCTCCATATACGTTTCAAGAATGAGAGGCATAAGCTATCTTACACGTGAACAGTGTGCTAACCTCGGTATTACCGGACCAGCAATGAGAGGCTGTGGACTCGATTTCGATCTACGCCGCGACACGCCCTATGGTAAGTACAATGAGATGAACTTCGAAGTTCCTGTACTCACAGAAGGAGACACTTACGCAAGATACATGGTAAGGATTGAAGAATTATTCCAGTCCTGTGAAATAATCGAACAAGCCATGCGCAAGGTCAAGGCATGCGGAAAGAACGCTCCATTCAGAGTCAAAGTACCTTCAAGAGTACCTGCTGGAAGGACATTCTGCAAACTTGAGGATCCTCGCGGAGAATCTTTGATGTATTTGGTATCTGACGGTACAGATAAACCTTACAGACTCAAGGTACGTGCTCCTCTTTTCTCTAACTTAGGAGCTTCAAGACCTATGGTTAAAGGCTGTAGGGTCGCAGACGTCCCGGCCGTTATGGCAATGATTGATGTCTGTATGGGAGAATCGGACAGGTGATATGATGGTGTCTTCATTGAAAGATTGGATTAATTACGCGGATTATGGGGAGTTAGCAAACAACTCATATTATCCGTATGAGACACATAACATAGTCTACGAATTGGGTTACAATCTGTACCAGATTATAGGTGGACTCATTGCATGGTTGATTGATATTATCTTCCCAGGTAATGACGTCTCAATATGGTTAATGTCCGACGCGGTTGTAAACGTGTTCGCGATAATCATTCTTGCACTGGTAATCTTCATAGTTGTGTTTGTTGCTGTTCTAATATGTTTATGGCAAGAGCGTAAGTTCCTTGGAAGATTCATGGACAGAAGAGGCACTCAGATAGGACTGAAAGGTTTCCTTCAGTGTGTCGCTGACGGTCTTAAGACCTTTATGAAGGAGAACACAATACCGAAAAAAGTAGACCATATGTCCTACAAATGGACCTTGTCTCTAATAATTGGAACATCTGTGCTCGTTGCATGTATGTTGCCTCTTTCGGATAGGTTCTTCATTGTAAATTACGATTCAGGATTCCTAATCGTTATGGGAATCTACGCATTAGCTCCGCTTTTCATCCTGGTTTCAGGATGGGCTCAGAATAACAAATATACTCTGATAGGCGGAATGAGAGCGGCTCAGTCAATGATCTCATATGAGATTCCGATGCTCATAACCGTTTGTGCTATTGGAATATTAGCTGGCACATTCAATATTGGGGGCATCGTCGCAGCTCAGCATGAAACAATGTGGTACATCATACCGATGTTACTAGGATTTGTAGTATTCTTCACATGTTCTTGTGCTGAAGCCGAACGTACCCCCTTCGACCTTGCCGAGTCCGAATCTGAACTCGTTGAGGGATGGCAGACTGAGTACGCTGGAATGAAATGGGGTCTTATCATGCTTGGGGATTACCTTAGGGGATTCGCATCATGTGCAATGATCTCACTTATGTTCCTTGGTGGATGGAATCTCCCCTTCGTTTCAGACAGTATCAACGGGCTAGTGCCAGAGTTGGTTCAGTTGTTCAAGGGTTGGTTCATATTCTTCATTATGATATGGGTAAGAGTTGCTCTGCCCCGTGTTAGGATCGATCAGATTCTTAACTTGGGATGGAAGTTCCTTACGCCTTTAGCTTTGATTAATTTGGGAATTGCAATAGTTCTCAAGATGGGAGGATTCTTCTAATGGCAATGAAATATTTGGATAAATATCCGAGAAATCCCGCCAAGAGCCTTTGGGTGGTAAAGCCGCTCTGGGTCACACTAAAGTTGTTCGCTAAGACAATTGTCCGCAGACCGGTAACGATCCAATATCCTTACGAAAAGGAATGGGTCCCCGATAATTATCGCGGACGCCCTGGGCTAAGATTCGATATGTGTATCGGATGCGGGGTATGTGAAAGGATGTGCCCTACAAAGTGCATAAAAATGATAGAGGTCCCGGATGACGAGGGAAAGATGGTTCAGAGGCCGCAAGTGTTCATCGGAAGATGTGCTTTCTGCGGATACTGTGCCGAATACTGCCCTACTAATGCAATGACTGTAACTCCAGAGTATGAGTTAGCAGAATTGTTTAAGAAGGATCTCTTCTGGGGGCCTCGCAGGCTTAACTTCGAGGACACCACTCCAGAGATGGAAGTTCATTCGGAAATGACTTTACAGTCAGACATCGACGCAGGAGATCCTGAAAGGAGGGTATTCCCTCACGAGATAGATTTCCCAGTTGTGGACGAAGACCTTTGCATTAGCTGTAGGAAATGTGAGAAAGTATGTCCTACAGAGGCTGTTACTATGATTGAGAAAGGAGTTAACGCTAGAGGAAGGCCCAAGCTCATTCCATTGTTCGACAATGACAAATGTGTTTGTTGCAACCTATGTGTAATCGACTGTCCTAAAGATGCGATTCATATTGAGGAGGTTCTCTGATGTTCGGATTTTTGGACGGAGCTATAAATGAGGTTTTCGATATCCTTTCGTATATCCGTGACAACGGGGACATGGTAGCATTCCTAGTCCTAGCTGCAATCGGAATAGTTGCAGCACTCTTTGTTGTTACTGATAAGGAGCCGATGCACAGCGCGTTCTATCTGGCTCTTGTATTCGTTGTAGTGGCTGTAGTTTTCTTCTTCCTGGAAGCAGAATTCATGGCCATCGTACAGTTGTTCGTTTACGTAGGGGCGATCACGATATTGTTCGCCTTTAGCATAATGCTCACAAGGAGATATATCATGAAACCGGAGGGTGATGACAATGATGACTAAGAGAAAAATAGTAGGGATAGTCGTTGCTGTTCTCGCGTTGACCGTATTAACCTTCGCTGTGTTCGCAACAGGCTGGGGAGATTTAGTTGTTAACGATTCTCCAGAGAATCTCCCGACTTTTGATCCTTATGATACTAACGGAGACCTCATAGAAGACTCTATGACCTTTGTGTTATTCGAGATTTATGGGCCTCTGATTGCATTGATATCACTGGTAATGTTCGGTGCTATGGTCGGTGCGATATGCGTAGCTAAAGAGGAGGTGGATGACGATGATTCCAATTGAGTTCTTCCTAATGTTCGCGGCTATCCTTTTCGTTATAGGAATATACGGAATAATGACCAAGAACAACGCAATCGTTGTGCTGATGTGTATCGAAATGGTACTTAATGCAGCCAACATAAATCTTGTAACTTTCGCTGCATTCAACGGCGAAATAATGGGGCAGATATTTGTTCTGTTCACAGTGGCCGTCGCAGCTTGTGAGGTCGCAGTGGGTATAGCAATTATGCTCAACGTTTACAAAGTTAAGAAAACGACCGTAATAGATGATCTTACGGAATTGAGGTGGTAAGATGTTCATAGAATATACATGGCTTATACCGGTGATTCCGCTACTAATGTTCGTTATCATCGGTCTTACGGGGACGAAAGGTTCCAAAACACACGGAGGTTACGTTGCAATATTAGGCGCATTGTTAACCCTTACACTTTCTGCCCTCGTAATATACGAGTTCCTTACGGGGGACGCGTATTCAACAGTTGGATTCGTAACTGAATCGGTTACATGGTTCTCAATCGGTAGTTTCGAGATAACGCTAGGATACTACGTGGACGGACTCACATGCATAATGTTGATGTTCTCTACCATCGTATCTTTCCTTATCTTCGTTTACTCGATTGGATACATGGGAGACCAGGAAAAGAGGCAGAGGAGATACTTTGCAGAGGTCAGCTTGTTCCTTGCAGGAATGACTGGTCTTATCATAGCTAACAACTACCTGATGATGTTCATCTTCTGGGAAGTTATGGGCTTATGTTCGTATCTGCTCATTGGATTCTGGAGCTTCAAGCACCCACAGGGTGACGATGCTTCCGATAATGCTTCATCTGCGGCAAAGAAGGCGTTCCTCGTTACGCGCTTAGGAGACGTTTCGTTTATGGCAGGATTATTCGTTCTGCTGTTCGCGTTCCAGTCTCTTGACTTCACGACGATATTCGATCCTTCAATGATTGCGGCAGTTAACCCCGATTTAATTATTGTTGCTGCTCTACTGTTATTCGGTGGAGCTATTGGTAAAAGTGCGCAGTTCCCTCTACAGGACTGGTTGCCGGACGCAATGGCCGGTCCAACCACAGTTTCTGCATTGATACATGCGGCCACCATGGTCAAGGCTGGTGTATACTTGGTAGCTAGAAGCTTCCCATTATTCACCCAGTCTATGGAAGTCATGCTCGTAGTGGGTTTGATCGGAGGAGTTACCGCTTTACTCGCGGCATCTATGGCTCTTTCCAATAACAACATAAAGAAGGTTCTCGCGTTCTCGACGATCTCTCAGTTGGGATATATGTTCCTAGCTCTGGGAGCCGGCGGATACATGATTGCCCTCGGAATAGATATTGGAACAGCCACTGCTGAAGGAGCTGCTCTTGTAACTCTTGGAACTGCAGGTTTCGTCGCAGGTGTGTTCCATATGTTCAATCACGCCTTCTTCAAAGCTCAATTGTTCTTAGGTTCTGGTTCGGTTATTCACTCTACTGGAACAGAGGACATGCGAGAGATGGGAGGCCTCAGGAAAAAGATGAAGACGACTTCGATAACCATGCTGATAGGGTCTTTATCCATAGCTGGATTCCCGTTCTTTAGCGGATTCTGGTCTAAGGATCTCGTACTTGATTCAGTACTCAAAGCTTCCGAATATGGTCCTGAGGGATACATATTCGCGATAATCTGGGTTATGGGTATAATCACAGTCTTCATGACCGCGTTCTACATGTTCCGCATGTGGTACATGACCTTCGGAGGTCCTGTCGGACCGGCGACCGAGACTAGCCACGGCGAATCTCCCGCATCTATGACAGTACCACTTTGGCTTCTTGCGATCTTTGCATTCGCATCTGGATTCCTACTCCTTTTCGGACTCGATGGATTAATAACTTCCACGTCTCTCGAAGGGTTAGGTGTAATGTATTACCTAGAACACATGTTCCTCAATCCGTACACATACGTATCGATCATACTCGCACTTGTGGGTATATTCGTCGCATACCTCATGTACAGCAGGTTCTCTTTGAATCCTGGAAAGTTCAACAAAGAAGGAACTTCCAAGACATATAAGGCGATCGAAAAGAGCTGGGGATTCCCTAGACTCTACAATTGGATCTCGTGGACCTTTGGATACGGTATCGGAAAAGCGGTCGATAGTTTCGATAAGAATGTTATTGACGGTACCGTCAATGGGCTTTCGGGCGCTGTTGTCGGATCCGGTGAGGCTGCAAAGTATGCACAGACTGGAAACGTCGGTAATTATGCATCTATCGTGATGGTAGGAGTCGCAGTGATATTCGTCGCAGCGCTACTATTCATCTATTATATGGGAGGTATGTGAGTGTTCGAAAATATTCCCATTCTCACGCTGTTACTCGTGATTCCGTTAATCGGAGCCATGTTTACGCTGATGATGGGTGGAAATAAACAGAAGTACGCCAAATACGTGGCGGGAATCTTCTCTGGTATAGTGCTCGTGCTCGCTACTCTACTCATGTTCGAAGAGAACACAGCAGCTCTCTTCGAGAAGTATCTGTGGATTGACGCAGCAGGCATACAGATATCGTACATACTACAGATTGACGGACTAAGCAAGTTAATGGTCTTCCTGACCGCACTTCTTGTGTTCTTCGTCGTAGTGTTCTCGGCATCTGAGAAAGACAAGCCGAACTATTACCACGCGCTGGTTATGATCATGCAGCTCGGTTTGATGGGTGTATACCTTTCAGCCGATTACTTCTTGTTCTACATCATGTGGGAGATCACACTAATACCGATGTATTTCATGATCTCTTGGTACGGAGGACCTAGGAGGCACTATGCCGCTATCAAGTTCTTCATCTACACCCACGTGGCAAGTTTGGTCATGCTAATAGGAATATTCGCATTGGCATTCCAGGGTGCAGCTGTAATGGGCAGTCCAGTAGTGGACTTTTCGTTTGCTGCAGTTCAGGCTGCCGCTCCGTTCTACGGGGAAGTATTCCAAACAATAGTCTTCGGAATGTTGTTCTTCGGATTCATTGTCAAAATGCCAATGGTTCCGTTCCATACTTGGCTTCCCGATGCGCATGTTGAGGCACCTACCGGTGGCTCAGTACTGCTTGCTGGCGTAATGCTTAAGATGGGATCATACGGTATAATCAGAATCGCACTTGATGCTCTACCAAATGGTGCATACCAATGGGCAGAGGTCATCATGGTTGTGGCACTGATATCCATAGTCTACGGCGCTTACGCATGTATTGCTCAGACAGATCTCAAGAAGATGGTAGCATATTCGTCTATCAATCATATGGGGATGGTCCTGTTGGGAGTAGCTGCTTCGTTACTTTACATTAAGTACACGGCGTCTCCAGATATGGCCATAGCTGCGATTGGTATTCAGTTTGCAATATTCCAGATGTTCGCCCACGGTTTGATTACCGCGGTCCTGTTCATGGTTTGCGGTTTCGCAGGCCATTCTCTAGGAACGAGGGAGATTCCGTTGCTTGGCGGACTCGCATCGAAAATGCCATACTTCGCGACGTTTATGATGATTGGATTCATGGCCTCTTTAGGTCTACCCGGACTCGTAGGATTCTGGGGTGAGTTCGGTCTCATATTCTCGTTCTACATAGGAGCGTTCGCGATGGGACAGACGTGGCTTATCGTGTTCTGTCTGCTATCAATCATGCTTAACGCAGGATTTTATATCTGGGCGATGCAGAGGGTATTGTTCGGCAGAGAGACAACAAAGATCGAGCTTACAAAAGTGCATGACGTTAGCAAGGCAGAGGGCTTTTCGCTAGCTGCATTGTGTATACTGATTGCACTGTTCGGAATCTGTCCAGGTTTAGCACTTGATGTGATTCAACCCTTCGCGGAGAATTTCATGACAGTGTTACAGGGGGCGTTATTGTGATAGATATTGATATCAGTTTTATAACCGAGACATTCAAGGAAGTGACGCCAGTATTGCCAATGTTGATAATGATCATTGGAGCGCTGCTAATGCCAGCAATCCATATGTTCATCAAAAATAGCAAAGTTACTGCTGGATCTGCTTTGGTCGTAGTGATCTTAGCGACGGTAGTCAACATTCTGTTGCTTACCGGAGGATACACAGGAACATATTACGGTATGTTCGAGTATGATGGATTCTCAGGTCTGATGATCCTTCTGTTCGAAGTGGTCGCCTTCATATCTATATTGGTCGCGTCCGCGAGCAGAGAGACAACTGCGAAACACGTCGGTGCATTTTTTGCATTGATGTTAATCGCAACAGTCGGAATGTCATTTGTCGCAACTGCATCTGATCTTTTGATGATCTTCATAGGTGTCGAGATGGTAAGTATCCCGTCCTATGCAATGGTCGCACTCAAGAGACACGATGCTAGAGCTTCAGAAGCAGCCGTCAAATACGTCATAATCGGAGGCTTATCCTCTGGACTCACTGTATACGGTATATCGATGCTGTTTGGTCTTTCGGGATCAACCAACATCGCTGAAATAGCTGGATACATTGGTGCAGAAGGATACACAGCCGCATTAGTCATAGCAATTGTGACGATGATCGCAGGTTACGGCTTCAAGATCGCAGCAGTTCCGTTCCATTCGTGGGCGCCTGATGTGTACGAAGGAGCTGCTACACCAGTAACGATATTCCTTTCGACAGGATCGAAGAAGATGGGCCTTATAGTCTTCATAAAAATCTTCTTTGTGATATTCGTAACCATTCAGACATTACAGCATGGATTGGTTGAAGGATTCCAGTATCTGTTCGCGATTATAGCTGCGGTCACGATGACCATAGGAAACATCGTAGCAATAGTGCAGAAAAACGTCAAGAGAATGCTTGCATACTCATCTATCGCACAAGCCGGCTATATGCTGATTGCTTTGGCGGTTATGAGTCAGTGGGCACTTACGGGCACTATCTACTACATGTTCGTTCACGTGTTCATGAAGGCCGGAGCCTTCGTCGTGGTCGCTGCGTTGATAACTACTGGTGTTGGAGAGACATTGAAGGATTACAGAGGACTTGCTAAAAGAGCACCATTGATTTCAGCTTTGATGCTTATATTCTTGTTCTCTCTTGCTGGAATACCGCCTCTCGGTGGATTCACTGCTAAGTTCTTCCTGTTCTCGGCAGCAATCGTACCAGTACCTGGAGGAGATATCTCATTCCAGTGGATATGGCTGGCTTTCATAGCTATCTTGAACTCTGCTATCTCGTTGTACTATTACGCCAAGGTAATCAAGGCGATGTACATCGAAAAAGGCGAGACAGAAGAGAGAATAAAGATTCCAACTACATTCACTGTAGCTGCGATCTTGTGCGCAATTGGAGTTATCCTTCTAGGTGTATTCCCTGAACCGTTCCTCTACTACTGCTCCCAAGCAGCAGCATTGATAATGCCTTGAATAGGGAATTAAACAATTTCATAACCTGCCCCTTCGGGGGCTGGTTTTATTTTTAACTTTTAATTATACACTGGCTACTTAATTTTCTTTTGAAAAGCATTAAGTAGATTACACTCTTCACTCAAAGATATGTCTGACCTTTGGCACGATTGCATATCAAAGGAGCTTGATGAAGTAGAGGAATTAATGGCGAAAGTCCTAAAATCCAATAATTCAGAGCTCACTGAGATGTGCAAATATGTCATAACTGCAGGCGGTAAGAGGATTAGACCCGCCGTCTGTATTTTATCTCATTACGCATGTGGTGGCAAGAACTCAAAGAGAGCCATAGAAATAGGCTCCGCTTATGAGATAATTCATAATGCTACATTGGTCCATGATGACATAAACGATCAAGGGGAGCTACGAAGAGGGCGTAAATCGCTATACCGACAGTATACAATCGGTAAATCTATCGTCGCTGGTGATTTTATGTTCGCCATGGGATTCAATCTCATAGGATCTACGGCTCCCGAGATTATTGAATATATTGTTGAAGCCTCAGCGGCTATGAGTTCCGGTGAATTCACTCAAAAGAACTTTGAGCGTAAATCCAACGTTACCGAAGAAGATTACATTGAGATAATAAGCGGTAAGACTGCTACTATTATGTCTGCTTCAGCCAAATCTGGAGCATTTTTAGCTAACGCAGATCTTTCAGTTCTTGAAGCATTAGGCGATTATGCCTTCGCATTAGGTCAGGCGTTCCAAATAATTGACGATACCCTAGATATAATCGGCGATGTTGAAAATACTGGTAAACTTGTTGGTATTGATCTTATAGAAGGTAAGCCAACACTCCCGATAATTTATGCTATGCAGGACTCGAAATACGGTTCTGAAATTATTGAAGCATTTGAGGCTGATGAGCCTGACATCGCTACTGTCAAAAGAGTAATCGAGCTGATAAAAAAGACTGATTCGATACAAAGATGTAGGCAGAAAGCCAAAGACATCCTAGCAAGTGTTCAAAATAACCTTGACATGATTGACGAATCTGTTTACAAAAGGGCAATTTTATCATTAGGCGATTACATTGTTAACCGTGATAGGTGATAAAATGATAGAAAAAGTTGATGTTCTGGTCGTCGGGGCTGGTCCTGCCGGTAGTATGGCCGCACGTTATGCGGTAGAAAAAGGCGTTTCCGTTAAAATAATAGAGAGGCGCAAAGAGATTGGAGTTCCAGTACGATGTGGTGAGCTTTTACCCAGCATCGAAGAAACACTCAATTCATTTCCAAAAGTCGAAGATATAGAAGGGACTATGGACATTCCCTCGTCTTTGATGACTAGAGAAATCGAAGGGATGAGATTCACATCACCTAAAGGAAAGATCACCGAGTTCCCATTCACAGCATTTACTATAGACCGTGATAGATTCGATCAATATTTGGCATCTCAAGCTGTAAAGGCCGGAGCAGAGCTTGTTACCAGCTGCGGATTTCAAAAGATCGAGAAAGGGGTAGCTATAACTGAAAATGGAAGGATCGAATACAAAGTGATCATTGGAGCAGACGGACCAACATCAAAAGTCTCTCGTGAACTCAATCTTCCAAGTAATAAAAACCTCTATCCAGCAGTCACATCTATTGCTAAAGGGGACTTCGAACCGATCATCGATATGTTCTTCGGAGGAGTTGCTCCTGGCGCTTACAGTTGGATTATTCCTAAGGCAGGATGCGCTAATGTTGGAGTAGGATTTGCTCCTAAATTTTCAAAAGGAAAGCCTACTGAATATTTTGAACAATTCGTAGAACAAAAGGGATTCGATATAATTCAAAAAGTTCACGGTAAATATGTTCCTAGTGAAGGGCCGATAAGCAAGACCGTCTCATCGAACGGTGTAGTCGTAGGAGATGCAGCAGGACAAGTAGCATCCGTTAACGGCGGCGGTATTCCTCAGGCTATGATATCAGCCCGCATATGTGGTAACGTCGTCGCGGACCACATTCTGAGCGGAAGACCGTTGCAAGATTATGATGACGAATTCAGGCGTGTAATCGGCGGCCCTCTTAAGACAGCGGCTTTTAACAAGAAACTTGCTGATAAATTCGCATTCAAAACCGATGCCAGGACAAATCTATGCATGAGCCTTCTTGGCAAAAGACGAATGGCCAATCTAGTGAGATGTAAGCGTATATTCCCGTAATCATTTCTTACGATGAGCGCGCATTGCAGAGCCACATATCAGACACTCGTCTGATTTCTCTTTAAACCATTTGCCACATCCTACACAGCGATAGTTCCACTTGAATTTCTTCTGTATTCCTGCTGTACCTACTGCACGGTATGGTATGCCCATAGATTCTGCCACGTTCTGTATCGAATAATCGTCAGTAAGTATCGTTCCACTCATATCAAGTGCAAGTGCCAGTACAGTTAGATCCACTAACGATAGTCGTCCTAAATCACCTGTTTTACGTGCTTCTTCCTTGACCTTATCTAAAGACGCCTTTGTGCAATCCGATGTCCTTAATTTATCGTCCCAAAGATCCAGTCTAGGGTCATCATAACGCTTAAGCTCATCAACTACTCCCGGAGGACAAAGAAACTCTTCGTCGGGAATCCAATCCATCGTAAAGAACGCCGATGTATCCAAGATGAGCATAGGCTCAAATTAACCGTATAGATTATCTAACTTGCTACGACCATAAGCAAAGGTTAAACAATGGATATTCAATCATGACTTGATTATATTATGGACGTCTGGAGTGCAATAAAGATAATTTTCATAGGGCTCTTGTTATTCCTTCCAGCTATGCTGCCTAATTCCGCTGCTGTAGTTTTTGGAGGCGGGACTAAGATTGATTTCGGAAAATCTTGGAGAGGTAAGAGGATATTCGGAGACGGAAAATCTTGGAGGGGCCTGTTCGGCGGTGCATTTTCAGGTATTTTGTTAGGTCTCATCTTAATAGGAATATCACACATATTTGATCCGACCAATCATTGGGGATACGGATCCTTATGGCAAGGTGTAGGCATAATAATCGCTCTGGCATTCGGAGCAGTTCTTGGTGACCTCTGCGGAGCATTCATTAAAAGAAGATTCGGTCTCGAGAGAGGACAGAAAGCGCCGATACTTGATCAGTATGATTTCGTGGCTGGTGCCTTCTTGGTAACGGCTTTGTTCTATTCTCAATGGGTCTATAGTACATACATCGAAGGATGGAACATATTAGCACTGATTTTCCTGCTTCTTATCATGTTTGGAATTCACCGTATAGTGAATATCATCGGTTACAAGGCAGGACTCAAAAAGGAACCGTGGTGAAAACATGGGAAAAATGTCCAACGCTTTGATAGACTGTGGTGCTCTCCAGTTCGGAGAATTCACATTAGCTTCAGGAGAAAAGAGTTCCTATTACATAGACATCAAAAAGGCTAGTACGAATCCAAAAGTACTGAAGATTATAGCTGAAATCATGTCTGAGGAAGTGTCAAAATTAGATTACGTTCCGGATAAGATAGCTGGAGTTGTTCTTGGTTCCGTGCCTTTGGCTGCAGCTCTTGCATTAGAAACAGGTATACCATATATCATGATCCGCAAAGAAAAAAAGGACCATGGAACTGGAAAGCTTATAGAAGGCGAACTGAACCAGGGAGACCGTGTAATCGTGGTCGAAGATGTTATTACGACTGCAGGTTCCAGCATGAACGCTATAGACGTCATACGTAAAGCTGGAGGCAAAGTTACTGACGTAATTTCGGTTATCGATCGCCAAGGAGGAGGTTCAAAGAATCTTTCTTCAATAAGTGTAGATCTTCATCCACTTGTTACAGCTTCTGAGCTGTTAGAGGGCCGCGAATGAAACCATCTGTGAACTGTGATCTCTGCCCACTTTGTGCTGGAAGAACAAACATCGTTCGTCCAAGTGGAGATTTGGATTCTGGTATCGCATTCATAGGCGAAGCTCCTGGTGAATCTGAGGATAAACAAGGAGTACCTTTCATTGGAAAGGCTGGAAAGATACTTGATAAGATGATGGAGGAGGAAGGTCTTGATCGTTCAAAGGTCATGATAACCAACACCGTAAAATGTCGCCCTCCTAATAATAGAGATCCAACTAAGGATGAGATGGCTGCATGTAGGCCATTCTTAAATGCTGAACTAATAAACTGTACATTAGTTATCGGCCTCGGAAAATCTTCTTGTAGAAACATGCTTGGTTACGAAGGCAAAATGGCCGATATAGTGAATAAAAGAGTAACAATAATAATCGACGGAAAAGAGATTCCATTCTTGCCCACATATCACCCTGCTGCCTGCATTTATAGCAAAGAGGCTCGAGCAGGACTCAGGGAAACCATACGTACGGTGAGGGATGAACTTGAATCTAGGAATTGACGTATCTGGCGTTATGCTGGACATGGATGGTACTGTATACCTTGGCGATGAGGCTATAGAAGGAGCAGTTGAATTTATTGAACGTTTGAACGAGGCCGAAATACCTCATGCATTCATAACGAATAATTCATCACATACTCGTGATTTTTATTTTAATAGACTTAAAAATATGGGTTTTTCCGTAACGGAAGATGATATAATCACTTCTGTAACGGCAACAGCAAAATATCTTAATACGAAGCGTTCCAAAGCACGTGTTTTTCCGTTAGCTTCACCTGACGTAATAGAAGAGTTCAGATCTTACGGAATTAATATCACTGATGATAATCCAGATACGGTTCTATTGACATTTGATCGTACTATCACTTACGACAAACTGAATCGTGCGTATCATCTCATCCTTAACGGAGCGGAACTGATAGCAACTCATCCCGACGATCTTTGCCCTACGGAAGGTGCATACGATGTTGACATAGGACCATTCATCAGATTGTTCGAATCTCTTACGGAAACTAAAGCTACTGTAGTCGGCAAACCCAATCCCTTGATGTTAGAGATGGCAGCTGACGTAATGGGAGTAGATCCAAGAAAAACCATTATGATTGGAGATAGACTTTACACAGACATCAAGATGGCTCAGGACGCAGAGATAAGTTCCATTCTAGTATTGTCCGGAGAGACTTCAGAAGCAGATCTAAATAAATCTACTGTGCAGCCAACCTTTATCGTACGTTCAGTAGGGGATATAGGAGTTCCTCTCTCTTAATATGGTATTTTAAGTGCCAGCAATAAACGTGTTTAAATACAATCTAAGACATTTAATACTGTTCGTACGCGAACATATGGGGATGCACAGCGAGCGCGTATAGCGCTCTACGTTTCCTGATGGGGTGAAACGTGTACTTAAAACAAGTAGAAATGGAGAATTTTAAATCCTTCGGTGGTAAGATAGTAGTGCCACTTATGGAAGGATTTACAGCCATAACTGGTCCTAATGGGTCAGGGAAATCCAACATAACTGACGCGATCCTTTTCGTTTTAGGCCCCCGAAGTTCTAAAGCCGTTAGGGCAGGAAGGCTCACAGACCTTATTTTCGACGGCGGTAAAACAAAGAATAAAGCATCTTACATGACTGTATCTTTGGTTTTTGATAACAAGAGCCGAATGATGCCTTGGGATGATGATATCGTTCGTCTAACAAGAATGGTCAGATATAACGATGCTAGAACTGATTATTATTCATATTTTTACATAAACGATCGCAAATCAACAATGTCTGAGTTTGATAATTTACTTACAAAAGCTAGAATAAGTGCGGATGGGTACAATCTCGTTCAACAAGGTGACGTTACAAAGATAGTTTCCACAGGTACCGTTGAAAGAAGACGTATCCTCGATGGCATTTCGGGAATAGCCAGTTACGATGCAGACATCAACAAGGCCAATGAAGAAAAGATCGAGGCTGAAACCAACTTAGATCGTATCAATATAGTGGTAGAAGAGTTGGAATTACAGTTAAAACAACTTGAAAAGGATAGAGAAGACGCAAAGAAATATCTGGATGCGCAGAAAAATCTTGAGATGTCCAAGGCTCAGCTGATACACAGACAACTTCAGATCGAGGAATCCAATCGTGAAGGTTATGAGAGTCAGATAAAGCAGATCAACGAGGACATACAGATACTCAAGGAACGGAAGAAAGAGAACAGGTTCGAGTACGACGAGAACGAAATAGCTCTTGATGATAAAGAAGCAGAAATATCCTCAAAAATTGGCCCTGAATACAAAGAACTCAAAGATAAGATAGAGGACACCAAGATTCGTATAGCTACTTTCAAGGACCGTGTAGAGACGGCTGAGGAAGATAACGAAGGTCAGAGAACATACCGTACTTCCGTTGAAGAGTCGATATCTGAAAACGATATTGCGATTAAAGATTTAGAGAACTCGCATTCTGACGTTAAGATTCACATTGAATCTGCTGAGGCTGAATTAAAGCAGACTATGGCCGAAAATGAATCTCTCCGTGAAAAGATGACCGAACACGGCGGTGAACACGCGACTCTTCAGTCAAAACTTACCGAGTTAGATGATAAAATTGAACTTAAAGTCGTTGAAGAGAACGACGCTAATATTATGGCAGCAAAGGCGAAAACCCTTGCTGAGGACGGAGCTCGTACACTTGCAACGTTGGATGAGGGAATAAAGTCAGCGTCATTCGAAATAAAAGATGCTGAATGGAATCTAAAAGATATCAAGCAGGAATCAGGCCCTTCAGTAGATAATTTTTCAAATAAGATTTTAGATGCTAAAAAGATCGAACGTGAACTTGAGAATCAAGAGACGGAACTTAATGATGCAATACGTAGACTTGATAGCGAGTACGGTAGATTAGCTGCAGAGAAGAAAGTATCCGAGAGGATGAATCAGGGAAGTACTGCAGTATCTGCAATCTTAGCGTTAAGGGATAAGCGCAAAATGGATGGAATACACGGTACGGTTCAGGAATTGGCATCTGTAGATCCAATGTACGAAACTGCTGTATCGGTGGCTGCTGGCGGAAAGATGATGGCGATAGTCGTCGAAGACGATAAAGTGGCCTCTGAAGCAATTAATTTCCTTAAGACAAACAGACTTGGACGTGTGACGTTCCTTCCACTTACTAAGATGATGGGGGGAAAGCCAAGAGCAAAAGCAATAATGGCTTCCAAATCTTCGGAAGGATATGCTATGGACCTTTTGAATTTCAATCCAGAATATCAGAATGTTTTCTGGTATGTTATGGGTGACACATTGATTATGAAGGACCTAAACTCAGCTCGTTCGTTGATGGGCGGAGTAAGAATGGTCACTATGAATGGTGAACTCATCGAAGCTTCTGGTGCTATGGTCGGAGGAACGATAAGGCCTGACTCTGTAATGAAATTCGGTTCTGCTTCTGAATCTGAACTCGAGGAGGTCGGAGGTAAGTTAAGAGATGCTAATGACGCACTTGAAGCATTAAAGGAGCAGCTTAGAACCGTACGGACTACGATAAGAGATCTCGACGACCAGATGAGGAAAGCTGGAGCCCAGGGAATGAATTCTCAGTCAAAGATCGGCGAGTTAAACGCACAAATCTCTGAACTTACTAAGAGCAAAAATGCGAAGTTAGCTGAATTCAACGAGAAGAAGGCACAGTGTACTCAATGGGACACCGAGATGAATGTTGCCGCTAAGAGCTTTTACACAATATCTGCGGAACTTGAGGAACTTAGGGAGTCCCGAACAAAAGTCAGGGACCGTATTAAGGAAATCGCTCCTGCAGACCTTCAGTTAAAGATTCAACAAATTAGAGACAGAATATTCGAACTAAATCAGTCATTGTCTGATTTAAGGGGCCAGATACATTCCTATGAGACGGAGATCAAAGGTCTAGAGAGACAAACACAGTCACTGAAGAAGCAGATAGAAATTACAGATAATAAGATCAAGGAGAATGATGGACGTATCGCTGAGCATAATGAATTACTTAGAACTGCTCAAATTGAGATACAAGCTCTTAGATTGATAGAATCGGAAATGGAGGAAGGCATCAAAGGCCTCAGAGATGAGAGGGATCTTCTTAAAGAAAAGAAGTACTCACTTGATAACGAGAACTCCGGCATCCAAGAGAAAATAGAGTCCAAGGGCGGAATGGTCTCGTCTATGGAAGCTTCGATGATATCTATCAACGAAAATATAATCAAACTTAAAGAAGAAATATCTTTATTGAATATAGAAGTCGATGTTCCTATTCCCTCTGAAGAGGAGATAAAGCGTGCAATACGATCTTCTGAGAATATAATATCAAAAATCGGTAATGTGAATCTTCGCGCTATACAAGATTACGAAGACAAGAAGGAAAGGTACGACGGATTAATCGACGATGTGAACCGTCTAGGGAAGCAGATAAAGGAACTTACAGAACTTACAGAATCCTTGAACAGTCAGAAGAAGGGCTTGTTCATGGAGGCTTACAACGCCATTGGAATTAATTTCAAAGAAATATATACACAACTTTCTGGAGGCGGAGAAGGTTTCATCGATCTAGAGAACGAAGATGATCCGTTCTTAGGCGGTTTATCGATAAATGCTAAACCGAAGAACGGAAAACTGTTGAAATTAGAATCGCTATCAGGTGGCGAGAAGTCTCTTACGGCGTTAGCTTTTATATTTGCTATACAGGAATATCAACCGTCTCCATTCTACGTATTGGATGAAGTGGATATGTTCCTGGACGCGGTTAATGCAGAAATGGTAGCTAGGCGGATACGTGAAAGTTCGTCAAAGGCACAGTTTATACAAGTTTCACTTAGAAAAGTTACATTAGCACTGGCAGACCATCTTATAGGGGTCACAAGACCCCCGTCGGGTGTAAGCAAAGTAATAATGCAGCCTGATTTTGCTGAAGTTTCGAAGTTCGAAGAAGAGGCAATTAAGGCACAGGAAAAGGCGGAGGAATAATGATGGATGGGACCACAAGATATGAGAAAATGGAGCAGCATCTGCTGTTTCACAAGGCTTTGACGGATAACGCCGAGAGCTCAGAGAGAATAAGCGGATACATGGATATTCTCCAGCGCACCGAAGGTGGAGAATTACTTGAAGATCCTATTGATGAATCGATTAGATCCGTTTTCAGTCTAGTAATCGAAAACGGTATCGATCCCTGGGAGATAGATCTTTCAGAATTCGTAAAAATATATTCTAACAAAGTATCTGAGAACAAGTTCGATATGATAGTTGCTGGAAAACTTATATTGATGGCTTGGAAGGTGCTTAGACTACAATCTGATGCAACTCGTGACAAGTCTGAGCCTCCCGAACCAGAGTTTGAAGTTCCGGATGACTTTTTCTTCGAAGAGGAAAACGGAATGTTTGTTCCTCAAGTTGCGTTTAAAGAAGCTTTCGCTAGAGAACCGACTCGCCGCGTAACGATGTACGAACTCATTGATGCTTTTGAAGAAGCAAGAAATGAGATTGCCGTTCAGAAGGAGAGGGACAGAGTCAAGATTGCAATAAAGAACAAGGAGCCTCAAAAGTTTGAGAACAAAGCTCATGAAGAGGACGATGAAAAGGACGTTCAGGAAATCTGGAGAAGCATAGAGAAACTGGGTACCGGAGAGATACTCATTAAAGATCTTTACAACAGCAACATAATGCACAATCTGACTGTGTTTGTATCTGTGTTACATTTAGTAAGAAACGGAAAGCTCGAAGTCAGACAAGAGAATATGCCACATAGTGAAATATTCATCGAAATGCTGATTGACGGTGCCATCGGAAATGACGGCGGAAAAGCGTTGGTCGAGGCGGTCTGATTGAACTTAAAAAGCGCTGTAGAGGCGGCATTATTCTCCAGCGCGGACAATCTCAGGATCGGCGATATAGCCGCAAAGATCGGACGATCCGAAGAAGATGTTAGGTACGCTTTATTGGACCTTCGTAGAGAATATAATGATCGGGATTCTGCTATGACAATAGCTAAATTCGGTTCCGAATACAGAATGATGCTTCGCTCGGAGTACGCCGATTTTACAGGAGAATTCTCCAAGGCCGAAATGAGTGGAGGTACTATGAGGACTCTAAGCACCATAGCGTACAATCAGCCTGTTCTACAGTCAGAATTATTCAAGAACTTAGGTGCGAGAACTTACGATGACGTCAGGGATTTGATGGAGCGTAATTTCGTCAGTGGTAAGAAAAAAGGACAAACTTTAGAGCTTACTACCACAAAGAAATTCAAAGAATATTTTGGTATTACCGGTTCTGGAAAGGACGCAATAACGAAATGGATAGACGGACAATCTCGAAACTCGCCTGAAGTATCGGAAGACGATTAACCCTATTACTGGACGTCTATTACATGCAGTGAGCGAATAGGTTTAAATTGAACAATGCTCTAAGTCGCCAGGATAACATGGTATTACCATTAGCGTTGCTAGAAAAGTCCATCGACAAGAAAGTTGTTCTTAACCTTAAAGATGGCAAGTTTATAGAGGGGAAATTAACATCCTTCGATGAGTACATGAACATGGTACTGGAGGACGCTTCCGTTAAAGATCCTACAGGAGAAGAGAGGCGCATGAACAGCGTGATTCTTCGTGGAAGTAACGTAGTAAGTATTTCTCTAGTCTAATTCTAAGGGTATCTAAATGGCCGCTAGACTGTTCGGAACAAATGGGATACGTGGAGTCGTCAACGAGGATTTAACCTCGGAGATGGCACTGCAAATGGGGAAGGCCATAGGTCAAGTGATGAAAGGGACTGTTGCTGTTGCGATGGACACCCGTTCTTCAGGAGACATGATCCGCACAGCTCTATCAGCTGGACTTATGTCCGTAGGCGTACGTGTAGTCGTTCTAGGAATGGTTCCCACTCCAGCTTTGCAGTATTATGTAAAGACTCACGACAACATAAAAGGCGGCGTTATGATAACGGCGTCACACAACCCGCCACAGTTCAACGGCATCAAGTGTGTTTCCGCTGACGGAACAGAGGCAAGCAGAGAAGAAGAAAGCTTGATCGAGGAAATTTATGCTACAGTGATCCCAACATGTAAATGGGATGAGACTGGGACTATGGACCATGTCTACGAAGCTGGTGAAGATTATATCGACGCAGTTCTTTCCCATGTAGACGTCAATCTGATTAAAAACGCAGGTTTAACAGTCTGTTTAGACTGTGCTAATGGTGCTGCTTTTGAAACTGCACCTATGCTACTAAAGAAACTTCAGATCAAGACTGTCACTATCAATTGTAACGCCCAGGGAGAGTTCCCAGGACGTCCAAGTGAACCTACAGAAGAGAATCTGTCGGATCTTATTACGCTGACAACGAAAACTGGTGCTTCCGTGGGAATTGCACATGACGGCGATGCAGATCGTTGTGTTTTCATAGCTGACGGAGGAGATTTCGTCAGTGGAGATAAAAGTCTTGCACTTTTAGCTAAATTAGAACTTTCTAAGAGAAAAGGTAAAGTCGTCACTCCAGTGAGCTCATCTTCCCTAGTGGAAGAAGTAGTCAACGATGCAGGTGGTATACTGAAATACACCGCTGTAGGGTCTCCAGTAGTCGCTCGTAAGATGAAAGAGTACGGAGCAATATTCGGCGGAGAGGAGAACGGCGGACTGATTTTCCCAGAAATGCAATACTGCAGAGACGGGGCGATGACAGTGGCTAAGATGCTCGAATCTATCGCAACAAACGGACCTCTTTCCGTACAAGTCTCCATGCTTCCTGTTTACTATACTCAAAAGAGGAAGATCGACTGTCCAGATAATATGAAGCATGCAGTTATCAATTATCTTAAGAAGACTGTAAAAGATGGTAACTTAGACAATACCGACGGTTTGAAGATTATATTCAAAGACGGATGGGTACTTGCAAGACCATCAGGAACCGAACCAATATTCAGAATATATTCTGAATCTAAGGACGAAGATGTTTCTATCGCTAGAGCTAATCACTTTGAGGAACTCGTATTGAAGTATTTGGATCCGGAAGCAGTCTTAGATATATCTGATCCAGAAGTTCGCTTCATTTCTGTTTCAGAAAATTCTGAAGAATAATTATTTCAAGCTTTTACCATAAACGGCAAGGGCCTCATTTACGAATCTTGACGCAAGTATCGAAGTGATTCCGGAAGGATCGTAAGGAGGCGAGACCTCTGTAACGTCGAAACCACAGAGTCTGTCCCCTACCATATTTATTGCTTTCTTTACATCAATCGGTAGTAGTCCAAATGGTTCTGGAGTTCCAGTTCCTGGTGCATAAGCAGGATCTATACCATCAATATCTAACGTAATGTAAACACGTTCGTTCTTAACACTATCAAGAGCAGTCTGCATTGCTTTTTCAATGCCGTTATCAAAGACTTCATAAGAACTTGTGAAAGATACTGGATCATCTCGGTCAAGTTCTTCAGCACCGATTGCACGGGCACCTACAACATAAACGTTATCGATACCAAGATGTTCGATCGCACGTCTGGTAATACAAGCATGGCTGTACGGAGTACCAATATATTCATCTCTGGAGTCCAAATGGGCATCTATCGAGATCATTGAAATATCCTTAGGAAAACTTTTGATTATGGGAATATTTATTGAATGTTCTCCTCCAAGGGCGATTATGAACTTTCCATCTCTGATGGCAGGACCAACGGCGAATTGAACTTCGGCAATCATATCTTCAGGCAAAATAAAATCGTCTACGTTACCGTAATCGTGAACAGTTGGAAGATATTGATCAAGACCGTGCTCGTAATGAAATTCTTCAAAGTTGTATGATGCCTGTCGTATCGCATTAGGACCTTCACGGGCACCTGCCCTGAAGCTCGCAGTGCGATCGTACTGGACTCCTACGAGGAAAGCCTCGGCTTCTTCGTATTCTGTATCAGCTCCGGCATATGAAAGCCCGTAAGCCATTCTATCATCTCATATCAGTCTGTATCTACCCATAGCAACGAGATACATTAGTTCGCTACCTTCTGCAAGGGTGCCTTCGTAATCTTCGTTAATTGGAATACTTAGAGTCTCGTACGTTTCCAAATCCATGAGTTGTACTTCTCCTCCAGTCGCAGTTAAGATCTGTGCTTTCCTTTTGTCTATCATAGGAACCTGCACTTTGGCACTGACGGGCCCAAAGTAAGATTTTTTTGCGCCAGTGAAAATGCTAACGGCCTCGATATTGGCTTTCGCAGATCCATGTTTACCAGGCTTTGACGTACTAATCTTAACAATTTTACAAGGCTCGTCGTCGATGTTCATATAACGGCCTTCTTTTAGTTCTCTGATTTCTTTACTCTCCCACATAGGAATCCCTTTATCAACTGGTTGGCCGAGAATCCATTCCTTTCCTCCACGGGAATACACAAAATGGAAAAACTGTCGGCTGTATAGTATCGACTCAATCATAGCATATTCGTTTAATATACTTTTCAAAAGACTTGGTTGTTAGGTCAGGTTTTAATCAATCTTGTGTATAACAGGACAATGAAAAAAATGGGCTATATGGGTATTCCCCTTTCTAACTCCGAGAATGCTGCTCAGATAATTGCCAAGGAATACGATATGAAAGTCGAATTCGTACCATTAGTAACATCTGAAGGTGTCGTTAAAGCTCTGCTTAATAAATCCGTAGATTACGGAGTGGTGGCCACAAGGAACATAATAGCTGGTCCAGTGATAGAAACTGTAGAAGCTTTAAGTCTCGGCAGCATCAAAAATATTGCTGAACTTGGAATTCCGATCCATCACTGTATATTCGTAAAGAAGAACGGAGTAAAAATTTCTGCAATAGCTTCACATATCCAAGCACTGGCACAAACTCAAAATAACTTAAATAAGTTTTTTCCACAAGCTGATAGAATAGAGGTTGACGATACAGCACTAGCGGCGGAGATGTTAGCCGACGGACGTCTTCAAGAGAATACAGCTGTAATATGCGGTATGGCTGCAGGAATACACAATGATCTAGTGTTATTCAAAGAGAATGTCGAGGACGACAAAGAAAACATGACATATTTTGCCTTAATCGAGGCATGTTAAATCCGACAAGGTTTTTAACAGTGGCATATATGATTATCATAAAAGACCGAAAAACAAACTGGGGGATAACATGAAAAAAGAAATCTGGGTCAAGGCAGACGTTCCTGAGTCCAAGGCGGACCGAAAGGAAATTCTGATAAGCGCTATAGAATCGGGTATCACATCAGCAATAATAAGGCCAGAGGACGAAGACATGTCTTCCTTAGGTAAAATTAATTTTATCAACATTGGTGATGACGTAAGGTTTGTTGACATAACCAATCCTAAAGACCAGGATAGAGCTATGGAGATGGCAGGGAAATGTTCTGTCGTTATATTATCGTCTAGTGATTGGACAATAATTCCTTTGGAAAACCTTATTGCAAAGTTCACAGGAACTAGGACAAAAGTGTTTGCTTGTGCTTCGGATGTTGAAAGTGCCAGACTTTATCTTAAGACGATGGAAAAAGGAGTGGACGGCATAGTTATATCTGTTTCCGATCCAAACAAGATACGAGAATTCACAGACCTTCTTGCAGAGTCTTCGGATGTGGAGCTATCTGAGATTGAGGTTACCGGTGTAAAAAATATTGAGATGGGTGACCGAGTATGCGTAGATACGGTGAGCGTAATGGTTCCTGGTGAAGGGATGCTCATAGGCTCTCAGGCAAATTGTTTATTCCTGGTACAATCGGAAAGTGAAGATAGTGGATATGTTGCCCCTCGTTCTTTTAGAGTTAACGCCGGTGCGGTCCATGCTTATATCATGGTGCCAGAAGGTAAAACAAGGTACTTAGGAGAGATGAAGTCTGGAGAGCCAGTCGCTATAGTTTTTAAGGACGGCAAAACACGTATATCCTCTGTCGGCAGATGTAAGATTGAGGTACGGCCGATGATACTTGTAGAGGCTTCAGACGGAAAGAGGAAATTTTCTACAATATTGCAGAACGCTGAGACCGTCAAAATGGTAACTCGGGATGGAGCTATTTCTGTTACAGATCTAAAACCTGGCGATAAAATACTTGCCAAGATCGAAGAAGGAAGCAGACACTTCGGAATGAAGATCGAGGGGACACTCACGGAGATCTGAGATGAAGATTTGTGCTTCGTTGAGCAAACTGTCCGATATGGCAGAAGCCATCGATGCCGATATGATCGAAATTAGATTAGATATTCTAAATAATGTTCCTGGCACAGTTGAAAAAAATACTATAGTAACCTTTAGGGATGCTTTTGATTCCTCCGTTCTACCTAAAGGATACAATGGTATGATAGACATTGGAGAACTTCCAATTCCTAAGACCTCTTTGAAAACCATATCGTCAATACACGATTATGAAAAAACTCCGTCTGAAAAAGAGATATCGGAAACTCTCAATGCGATGGTTTCAGATATTTCCAAAGGAGCTTACGCCGTCAGGAACTTCGAGGATCTAAAAAATATACTTCAGGCATCAAAGGGCATCACAAAGGATCACGTATTGCTCGGTATGGGACAGATGGGCGAAGTTACTCGGATACGTCAGAATATCTTGAAAAATATGTTCACATTTGCTTATGTAAGCAATTCTACTGCTCCAGGACAGCTTAGTCTCAAGGAGATGAGGACATTGGGTGACGACTGCATGTTAACTGGAATAGTAGGAAATCCATTAGAAAAATCAAAGTCCCAGGCTATGCATAACGCTGCCTTCGCGGAAAGCGGTATTTCAGGAAGATATTTGGTATTTCCATCTCCGTCTTTGGATTCCATTGAGGATTGCATCAAAGGTTTTGATATACGCGGGTTGAACGTAACGATTCCATACAAAGAAAAGATAATTTCTCATTTGGATGAATTGGACGAGGATGCAAAAAAAGCTGGTGCAGTTAACACCGTGGTCAATACAGAAGGAAAATTAAAAGGTTATAACACGGACATTGATGGAATAGAGCTATCACTTAGAAAAACAAAGTGCCAGATAGAAGGAAAGAAAGTTCTGATCATGGGTTCTGGAGGAGCATCTAGAGCTTGTATTGTAGCTGTTCAAAGAAATGGTGCCGACGTATCGATCACTGGACGAAACAATGAAGTTGTTTCTCAATTGGCATCAGAGTTCGGACTTACCCAGATACCAGAAGGTTCTTCTCTTCTAGGATTTGATATTGTCATCAACGCTACACCAGTTGGTATGTACGAAGGAGGAAAATATCCTGCTGACATAAACTCTCTTTCCTGTGAACAAACAGTTCTAGATATGGTCTATGGAGTAAAGACCCAGTTCATAAATATTGCAACAGAAAGAGGTTGTAAAATAGCTACAGGCGAAGACATGCTTGCGATGCAAGGTGCCCGTGCCTTCGAACTATGGACTGGTGTAGACGGAATGTTCGAAATAATGAGATCCAATATCTGAAATTTATCACTGGCACTTTTTATTTTCTATTTATCTTAATTATTTATTAGTTAAGTAAACTTTAAAAGCGTGTTGAATAATCATACATGCGGTTACTATGATATTCGGAAAGAATGTAAGAATGGAGAGGATAATGGACAGGGCTACCGGTAACTGTGTTATCGTGCCCATGGACCACGGGATATCTATAGGGCCAACTGACGGACTCTATAATATGAAGGATACTGTGGACGCCGTTGCCAACGGTGGAGCTACAGCAGTAGTTATGCACAAAGGCATTGTTCGTTACAGTCATCGTGCCAGTGGTAACGACATCGGACTTATCCTTCACCTATCCGCATCCACGGACATGGGAGACACCGGTAACAGTAAAGTTCTAGTTGCCACAGTTGCTGAAGCCCTTAAGATGGGTGCTGACGCTGTATCTATGCATGTTAACATAGGTGCTGAGACTGAACCAGAGATGTTATACGATTTAGGTCTAGTATCAGATCAGTGCGAGGAATGGGGGATGCCCCTTATGGTGATGGCATATCCTCGTGGACCTAAGATTAAAGATTCTTATGATCCTCAACTTATTGCTCACAGTGCCAGAGTAGCTACGGAGATAGGTGCAGATATAGTAAAATGCAGTTATACCGGTGATATAGACTCGTTCCGTGAGATCGTTAGAGGTACACTAGCTCCTGTAGTTATCGCAGGAGGTCCTAAGATGGACTCCGATTTAGAAATGCTCAAAATGGTAAAAGATTCACTTGAGGCTGGAGGATGCGGAGTATCTATTGGCCGCAATATATTCCAGCATAAGGACGTAGAGGGAATTACTAGAGCAATATCTGACATAGTTCTCAGAGGCTTTGACGTCAAAGAGGCTATGAAGAATAACAAGATATGAATTAAACTGGTCGTCTTTTCGGGCGTTTCTTTTTGCTCGAAGACGATTTCTTCTTTTTCGGTGGTTCGGGGTATCTGCGCTGAATATCTTCTATGCGAGTCTCAAATTCTTTTAAGAGCACGTCTCCGCGATATTCGCCTTTGTAATTATCTATCTTGGCTGCGGTGAGTGCTTTTCCAGCAAGTGATCTGGCTATTTTTCCTCTCTGCCAATATGGCCCTCTGTGAACAGCCGGGTATTGATACAGCACTCCATGTTTAGGCGGGCGTTTACCGGACCTAAGATGTCTAAACATAGCTTTCTCGGCTCCGAGAAGTTGAACTGTGGAAGATGGAAGTGACGAAAGACGTTCTAATCCTCCTGCCAATGAGATTAATCTAGCGGCTAAAGGTCCGCCTAGAAGTTCGCACATATTCGGGCATGTTTCTTTGACTATCGATTCAATATATTCATCGATACGTTCCCTTTCATCATACATATTAGAAAGATTAACTGCAAGAGCTCTCACGGAGTTCATATCTTCTGAGTCAAAATCTGCACCCATGGATTGAATATCTAAATCCAATTCTTCGATTATGCCTTCTCTTTCGCCGTGATTAGCTATAAGATCGGAATACTTTCGGTCATTAGCAATATCCGCAAGTTCTGGGAAATGCATTCCGTACCATTCGTGTAACCTCTCATCTATAAGGTTGCAAGTTTCGTGTAAACTATCTAAATATCTTATCGCCTGAACCAAGTTCCTGTCTCTAGGGACGGGTTCTGATGTTCTTAGCTTTCCTAGGCGGATCATCACTTCATGCATTATCGCAGATGTGAAACCAAAGTTTTCAGGTTTTATGAAAGATGAATCATACATCTCCGGACGTCCAAGTTCTGATTGTCTTCTTTCTGAGACTGAAGTCTTTCCTATTTTAGCGACAAGGTCTCTTTCTTCCTGGAGTATCTGTCCTCTTTGGATAAGTGCCAGCTTTTCTGCGGTCAGATCAGGGTCCGAAGGCATTAGGATCTTGTCTATGATCCTATCTGTTTTTTCATCGCATATGAATACGCCGAACCATTTAGTGACCAGTATTGCCAAGCTTTCACATCCTGCTAAGTTTCTCTATTTCCCATGGCGGAAGACATGATGTTCTTCCTGAGACTGTTTGAAGTTTTGCCTGGAATTCTAATTCTTCCATTCTGTTGAAAGCTTCCTCTATTGTTTTTCCTTGAGTTAAGGCACCATGACGTGCCATCAACATTGCTTTAGATTCATGATGAGCTGCTACAGCATCTGCCAGTTCTTCTGATCCTGGTGTGTAGTACGGTATCATCGGTACTTTCCCGAGAAGAAGGACTCCTTCCGGAGTCATTTCAGTTTTGAGTCTTTTACCTTTAACTGCTATAGAAGTGCAATACAAAGGGTGGCAGTGTACTACTGCTTTAGTATCGTTATTTAGATTGTAAAGAGCTAGATGCATAGCGCTCTCTATAGAGGGTTTACCTCCGGATATAACAGATCCATCCGTACCGATGAGAACTAAGTCCTCAGGATTAAGGAGTCCCTTGTTCCTTCCGCTGGGCGTCATCAGTATCTCACTGTCGCCTATCATAATGCTCATATTACCGCCTGCCGAGACGGTTAGATTTCTATCATAGAGTAAATTGCAGAATTGTATTAGCAATTCGCGTCCGAATGTTTCGTTCACTTCATCACCTTTGATATCTCGTCTGGTTTTAGAATGCCCTTCTCCGTTATGAAACCTGACACTAAGTCGGCTGGAGTAACATCAAAAGCAGGATTAAGTGCTTTAGATCCTTCTGGTGCTATTCTGTGTCCGTCAATCTCAGTGACTTCAGATTCGCTTCTATGTTCTATGATTATGTCCTCTCCTGTTTTAGTTGAAAAATCAAAAGTTGATATTGGAGCGGCTATGTAGAACGGTATTCCATAGTATTTTGCGGCTATGGCTTTGTCTAGAGTTCCTATTTTATTTGCGAAATCGCCGTTAGCGGCTATTCTATCCGCTCCCGTAATTATAAGATCTACTCCTTTCGACATATAGTGGGCTGATGCGCCGTCAGGTATGATAGCATGTTCGATACCTTCCTGTACGAGTTCCCATGCAGTCAATTGCATTCCTTGTAAACGCGGTCGTGTTTCCGACACGTATACGAAGAACTTCTTACCTGAACTATCTGCAGCCCTCATAGGAGCTAAAGCCGTTCCCACATCAACAGTGGCAAGAGCGCCAGCATTACAATGAGTCATGATTTTATCTCCATCCTTGATAAGATATTCTCCAAATTTACCTATCGCAGTGCATTTATCTACCATGGACTGTGCGTATGCTTCAGCTGCTTCAATTGGATCTTCCCCGTTTTTTAAAGATTCAGTCATACTGTCTACAGCATAGAAAAGATCATTAGCTGTAGGCCTTGCAGATTTAATTTCTTTACTTGCTATTTCCATATCCTCGTTCGATATAGCTGCAAGACACATAGCGTAAGCGGCAGAAGCGCCAATCGACGGTGCACCTCTTACAGTCATGTTTCTGATCGCTTCGGCAACGTCTCTATAATTATCAAAAGAAACGAATTGCAGGTTCCCAGGAAGTTTTCTTTGATCGATCATTACGACCTTTCCTTCCTCGAACCAAACTGCTCTTATGTCCTTTTTTCCAGAACGGCAATTTACTTTCATGTTACCACTATCGCCACATGTTCCGACTACGTTAAATTTGTTCCTAAGTTGGCTATTTTCTTCTTTTGTTGTTTATCGTCGTGAATTTATTAGTATGTACGACGTAATATCGTTGTCGATGAGTCCAAATATATCGAACGATTTTAAATTATACTATACTGAAATGGGATTAGTTTACGTCTCTAACAAATTACGTATTCGTATACTTGAAGAACTTTCCAAAAAAAGTTTATCGTTGACGGATTTGGTCGAAGTAACAGGTAAAGCACAATCCACTTTATCTGTACATCTAGATAAGATGTTGAAAGACGGGATTATAAATGTAGAGGATGACCCAAATGACAATCGTAGAAAGACCTACACTGTAGGCTCATCTTGTCTGGTTCATACGAAGACTCCTGATCCTGAGTCTCTGGAGAAGGCTAAAGAGTTATTTCTCGATATTGCTAACGATCCCGAGAGCATAGGAGCACACATGCCCAGTTTTATGTTCGTAGCGTTGGATAGTCTTGGTCTTTCTGTTGCTCCAATTTATGAAGGTCTTGGACGCATTCATGCACAAGCACTAACTTCTAGACTCGTTAAAGGAACCATAGACGTTGTAATAGAACAACTTCGTGAGATGCACTCCTACGTAAATCTCGGTGACGTCACTGTGTTCAAGTTCAATCCACTCACACTTATCGTCAAATCTAATTTCCGCGTTAGCAAAGGTGCCGCTGAATCCTTTGGAATGTATGCCCGAGGATTTTTCTGCCAGGCTCTTGAGATCATATACAAAATACCGATAACCGTAGTATCAAGTGAAGTATTTGGGGCTGAAAATAATTATTATAGCTTTGAATTAGACTATGTAAACAAATGATCAAGGAGGACAGACGAAGTCCATAAGAATCCCGTTACCAAGTTTTTCGAATTTTTCTAAAACCATTGGAATTCCCCCTTCGGAAATCCATCCGTCCCCATCTACGGGGGTAGGTGATTTCTTGCCTCCTATTAGGAGACCACCTACGAATACAGTATATCGGTCCACAAGTTCCTCTTTGAAAAATGAGGCTATTGTTTCTCCTCCGCCTTCTACAAGTAAACGATCAATACCCATATCGTACAGTTGTTTCATCAAATCCTTAAGATCTATAGTTCCAATACCAGTGCGTATAATTTCTTCGCAATCCCATTCATGTTCACATGATTCCAGCGTAACAATAATTGTTGGCGCTCTTTGATCAAGAACTAAGGCTGAATCAGGTGTACTTCCATTAGGATCAAGAACTATTCTTATGGGGTTAGTATCGTAATCCAAATCCTTTACGGTAAGATGAGGGTCGTCTGCAATTACCGTACCGATACCAACAAGAATTGCGTCAAAATCTCTTCTAAGCTGTTTGACCCTTTCTTTGTCTTCCATCGATGATATAGTAACTTGTTTACGGTCTTCACCAGCAATCTTTCCGTCTGCAGACATAGCGCAGTTAATCTGAACGTATGGCTTCATCTTTAGCTCCAGGATTTACGCTGAAATGATATCCGTCATCTCTGCGTTCAACGCCAAATTTTACATTAAGAAAAGTCTCTAATGTATCCATTTGACTGAGCAGATGTCTACTAATATTCGAGACTATGAACGAGCTCTTTTTGTCGGCTATCGCCATATAAGGAAGAAGCTGATCGGCAGTATGTATATCCAAAGATGCGCCACTCTGCATTTCTTGTATCAAATCTTTGGCCGCATCTTCACCAGTCTTTTCAGCCGAGTATTCTCTTGTAGTAAGACCGTTGCTTCCCAGTTTCCCGTTCTCAAAGTCTGCAACCAAGGATATCCCTGCTCCTCTTGAATCACCTTGTGTGGTCTGTATTTCAATATCTACGTCACCGAATGGTTTCATTACACGTGTACAGGAGCGGACGATCTCTCTACTTATTCGGTCTGATAGATTTTGCGTAAAACATATTCCGCGTATGGCAACAAGTTCTCCCCTATCTTCTAAATTCATCGATTCGATTTTGGAAATGGGTTCGTGGGTTGCGATAACATGCCCTCCGCCGCGAGGATAAAACCCTCGCTCTTTTATCTCTACATTGGCATGTACGCCCATTCTACTCATAAGTGGGAATAGAATTTGTTGATAACTGTCAATAGGTGGCGCCCATAGGACGTTAGTGCCGCCTCTTATGTCAACCGTAAGTGTTTCACGGTGTTTAAGAGCTGCAAGCAATATTGCCTGTAATACAAGAGTGATGCTGCCTGCGGTTCCTATGTTCAGTTCAATGTTATGTTTTTGTTCATTTCCTGGTCTGAAAACTAATTCTGACGATCCGGTAAAATTGCCTTCTACCTGAGACCCAGTCATTTCAGCTACAGCGCTTATAGCAGCACAATGTTGCTTAGAAAGTCCATTGGTTGGTCTATTCTCTCTGATACGTGTCAGATGAGAAGTTATGCCAGTAACTGCCGAAAGGGCCACTGAGGTACGGACCATCTGTCCTCCCCCCTCACCTCTCGAACTATCAATTTCTAACATAAGTCACCAAAAGTACATGTTAGGAGATTAATATAGACTTAACCCTGTAGATTAAAAAATAGTGGTGCGACCGCCGGGATTTGAACCCGGGTCAATGGCTTGGGAAGCCACCGTCCTAACCACTGGACTACGGTCGCACGGAAAAGGAATAGGTTATTCAAGTAATAAATACGAGTGGTTTTTCCGCGTTATTTTAATACTACTGTAATGTTCCATGGCTACACGGGCTCGTGGTCTAGTTGGTTATGACGTCGCCTTTACAAGGCGAAGGTCGCCGGTTCAAATCCGGCCGGGCCCACTCTTAATTCTATTATTGCTAAGAAATTTTGTTTTTCTTCGATTGATATCGTTTACATTCAATTGACGACGTTGAGGATTTGATGCTGGCATCATGTTTTATTTTTTCCTTTTATCAACATTGTTACTAGATATTCAAAAAGTTCCAATTAAGATATTTTATATACTAATAGAATCATGGATGGATGATATGTCCACTCAACGGACGCTGCCGGGGGAAACGTTCAGTTTCGGTACCTCCTTCCGACCCCTGGTAATTAATCATTCTATCTATCTAAAAATGTAATAAGTGGTGGACCCGGCCGGATTTGAACCGGCGACCTTCGCCGTGTGAGGGAGACGTCATAACCACTAGACCACGAGTCCAGGTTCCGACTAATACTGTAACAATATTTAACGCTCGCGGGAATGAGGAACAAAGATTAACATAGATAATTCGTTACACTGAACATGCCAGACTCTGATAATAAAGTTCAGGATGCCAAAGAAGACATTCTTTTTCAAAGAGCTATTGAT
>DATESF010000056.1:0-2358 GCA_035271005.1 Candidatus Methanomethylophilaceae archaeon
CGAACCACGGTTCCTTAAGCTTAAGAATTTTGGAAAATATTTTGTTCGCATCGTGTTCCGGCATGTTTCCTGTACGCACATAAAAGTTTAAACAAATTCCTCACAGATCTCAAATCCACACGATTTCCAGGAGAGCCAAATTTTAAAAAGAATGATAACTGGCCCGTAGGGGTGAGAAGGTGTGAAAACGCACCCGTCCTTCGCTACTGTGCGAAGACCTATACCAGGTACACGGCAATTACCGCTCACAACTTCTAATTATACATTGTTCGACATATATTTAAAACCTATTTAAGTATTATATATATTATAATGTAAATTTAATCGAGATCTTATAAGCCTATAAACAATGTTTATGTAATAAATATTTTTATGATATTATCGTCATTTGTATCTCATGCAATGATTTATTGTTATTTTCAGTACACTAAGTGATATTTATCTAAAGGTCGATTACCAACGATGTCTGTATTTTTGGCGTATGACGGAGGGGCGGCGTCGCGGAGGGCATTAGATTTTGCTATAAACTATTCTAAAATGTCTAAACTGCCACTATATATCTACACTTTCTTAGTTTCAAACGACATCGTTGAAAATGAAGAAAGGTTAGCCGAGGTCAAGAACTGTATGAAGGAGGCCGAGGAATTAGCAAAGAAAGAAGGTATTGACGTACACTTGGTAGTGGAGCCCGGGCCTTCCGCTGAGAATATTCTTGCTGCCGCAACTAGATTCAATTCTGATATTATCGTGGTTGGAAGGTCAGATAAGACCTTTATCGATCGTGTCGTCCTAGGAAGCGTGTCCCAGTATGTTGTGGACCATGCTAAATGTAATGTGGTCGTGGTGCATTAATTACGCCCGAACGCTTTTAGGAGTGCCAGTAGAACCCTTTCTGGAGCAGGCGGACATCCTGGTATGTACAAGTCCACATCTAGAGTGTCATTCGCGCCTTCTCCAGATACATCTCCTTTAACGAATATGCCTCCAGATAATGCGCAAGTACCCATTGCTACAACAATTTTTGGAGATGGCATTGCTTCAAAAGTCTCCAATGCCGCTTCCTTCATGTTTCTTGCCATAGGCCCTGTAACCAGAAGAACGTCTGCATGTCTAGGCGATGCGACTATTTTTACGCCAAACCGGTTCATATCGTAGTAAGGGTTCGACATATTATTGACTTCAATTTCGCAAGCGTTACATGATCCAGTGTCTAATTCACGTATCGCTATAGAATCTCTCAATATCTTCGCCTTAGCCTCATCTATTGTACCTTTAGATTCCTTTGGAGGGTTAGAACTGTTGAACAGTAGTTCTTCTCTGTGAATGGTGTATAGTGGCGCAGGGACCTCTTCTATGGCCGATATAGGGCAAGATTCAATGCAGTCCATGCAGAATATGCATTTTCCTAAATCAATTGTCCATTCCTTTGATACATTAATCGCATTAGTAGGACAAAGTTCGGCGCATTTTCCACACTTTTCACATTTGTCGTTGGCAAAGGGCATCAGAAGTTTTCTTGCACTCATGACTTCTTTAGATTCTGCAAGTCTTTTTCGTGATATGAAATTTAATAAACTTTTTTTAATCATGTCCGCACCTTATACATCATTCCCACTGTAGGACAGCCCAAAGCTTTTGTTAATTAAGGGAAAATCTGGAATTATGTCTTCAAGAACAGACAATTCTAAAGTAGGCCAGTTCACAAAAGATGGATCTCTCACGTTATATCTCCATACTTCTCCGTTTCTAATATCAGCGCAGTGAAGCAGCTCTCCTCTAGGAGATTCGACTATCCCACAGGAGAATCCATCAGGAGTTTCGAAATCCACTCTAATTTCTCCCTCTTCCATATTTTCTATACATTGTAGGATAAGACTTACGGATTCCGCTATTTCTTCAACTCTAACGGTTTTACGGGACATTACGTCACCGTTATTCTTGTGTATAGTGTTGAATGATAATTTGGAATAAGCATCGTAAGGTAGTTCCGCCCTTACGTCTGAAATAATACCGCTGGCTCTTGCAATAGGACCTACCGCACCTAATCTCTGTGCAATCTCTTTGCTTAATACTCCGGTTGTCTCCAGACGATCTACTTCGGAAGGCGAGCGATTTATGTAGCCGTCCATTTTTGCTGTTGCAAAACCTGCTTGCATGACAGCGCTTTCTAGTTTCAACAAATTATCAGGAGATATGTCTCTTTTTACGCCTCCTGGAACTATGTTGCCCATAAGCATTCTGCTACCGAAGAGGTCCATATTCATTCTAAGTAGTTCTTCTCTAGCTGCGGTTCCAAATGCTGCCGCGACTATGAAGGCTGCATCTGTACATAGACCTGCTATTACGTCCAAATGATTG
>DATESF010000057.1:0-3178 GCA_035271005.1 Candidatus Methanomethylophilaceae archaeon
CCGGGATGTGGATTATCTCCATTGACTCCTGATGTGAATTTACGTGCATTTAGAAATGCCTTAATTTAAAATTAAATATTTCTGGCGAAGATTTCAATCAAATCTTTGCATAAATAAAATAAAAAAATTCACAGATATTATGACATTAAATCATATGTAATAATGAAATGTGAAAGGAAAATGGTGCAAGGGACGTGATTTGAACACGCGGACCACTAAGGACTAGGCCCTCAACCTAGCGTCGTTGGCCATGCTTGACTACCCTTGCGCCAGTTCGAGTAATAAGATACAGTTAATAAGGTTTACCGTTAAAACAGCACTCTGAGATGCTTCAGGTAAACAAATTAACATACGTTAAAGAGTTATATAACAAAAAGACGATGGCAGACTATGGAATCGGCAGTAGTAGTAGCTTTAGTGCTCATAGTACTAGGTCTTGTCTTGCTAATTATAGAGGCAACTTCACCAGGAGTGTTCATGATCATTCCGGCATCCGTCTTGATAATCCTGGGAGCATTGGGGCTTGTTAGTCCCGACTTCCTATTCTCATGGTGGGCCATCTTGATTGCAATATTGGTAGCTGTTCCTGTAACAGCCATCACAATATACTTTTATAAATTCCTGGGGGCCCCCCAGCCGCCGTCTACCACAATAACGGATACGCTGGTCGGAACTACAGGTATTGTTCTCGTAGGTACTATACCTGGATCAATAAAGGGAAAGATTAAGATTGGCTCGGACACGTGGAGTGCAAATTCAGATCAACCTATAGAAGCTGGAACAAAAGCTAAGGTATTACGTAGCGAAGGAGTTCACGTATTCATAGAACCAGTAGAGTGATATCGAACTTACGTTAGAAATATTATAAAATTAAAATGGAGAAATAAAAATGGAATTGGAAGCAATATTGATAATGATCGCCCTTTTAGTGGTGGGTGTTGTCATAGTAATCCTGACCAGTGGGGTAAAGATAATTCAACCCTACGAGCAGGGTATATACATGAGACTCGGTAAATACGTACGCGTATTGGATCAGGGTCTAAACTTGGTTTTCCCACTTGTTAACCAGGTCATAAAGATTGATTTGAGGACCGAAGTGTTGGACGTCCCTAGACAGGAAGTTATCACAAAAGATAACTCGCCTGTCAACGTGGATGCGATAATATACATCAAAGTAACCGATCCAAAGAAATCTTACTTTGAAGTAACTCATTATAGACTTGCTACAGTAAGTCTGGCACAGACCACCTTGAGGGCCGTAATAGGTGAGATGGAACTAGATGAGATTCTTTCTAACAGAGAGACCATTAACGTTCATTTAAGAGACACTCTCGACGAGAGCACCGACAAATGGGGAGTCAAGGTAGAAGCGGTAGAAATACGCGAAGTCGACCCTGCCCCCAAGGTTAAGAACGCCATGGAAGAGCAGACCTCCGCTGAAAGATTAAGGCGTGCTGCTATCCTTGAGGCCGATGGACTCAAGAGAGCTGCAATCCTTAAGGCAGAGGGTGAAAAGAAAGCCCGCATCCTTCAGGCAGAAGGACGCAGACAAGCTATGGTCCTTGAAGCCGAGGGTACTAGGGTAGCAACCATACTTGAAGGCCAGGGTGAGGCTCAGAGACTACGTATTCTCTCAGTAGGAGCAGCAACGATGGACTCAAAGGCCCTATCTGTTCTTTCAATGGACACAATGGTAAAGGTCGGACAGGGAGAATCTTCTAAGATCTTCTTCCCGATGGAAGTCACCAAGCTTATCAACGGTATTTCCGATTATGTTGGAAGTGCGTCTGAATCTCCAGACAGAGAGATCTCTAACGCTGAAGAAATGAGAAGAGCTTTCGACAATCCTGAAGAAATGCTTGGAAACATACCTAGACCTGAAGATATACAGGCTGAAGCAGATCGGATCGACGCCATGATGGAAAAGGAGCTTAAGGAATCCGTCGGTATGGTTGATAAAGACAAGAATAAGTCTAAATCCAAAACTAAAGTTGAAACCGAATTCTGAAACTTTTTAAAATAAACTTTTTTCTTTTTTTAATTTATCATTGTACAAACAAATAAAATACATGATGTTTCATGGATAACACGTCATGAGAGAGAGGGCGGCTGACGGTAGGACTTGATCCAGCCGAGGAAGTTCCCTCCTCCTAGGGTAAGATGAGTAGCGAAATGCTACGGGGCGAGAGCCTCGGCAAGGGCCCAGAAACGACACAGCTCCGGTTAAAGAATGATCTGAAGACAGTGACGTTCCCGGAGATTTGGTGAAACGGCGACACCTCATCGGAGCAAGCTCATACAGCCGGGATGAATACCCTTGACCGGCGGGTAGGGTGCATTAGTCGAATGCCGCCTGAAACAGAAGGGGGACTACTACTCTCACATGACAAATTTTCTTCATTACAATTATTAATGACCTGGCACATTAACTCCTATGAAGATAGATTCCCATATCAGGGCTGTCGGTTTTGACATGGATGGAACATTCATGAACACACGGGTGGATTACCCTCTACTTGGAAATGTCATTGTAGATATTATGAAGGAAGAGGGAATTTCCATAGAAGATCCCATGTGGGAAAGGAATCACCTTATGATTGCAGTGCCAATTCATGACTGGATATACAAGGCCGGAAGATGGGACGAGGTCGATCGCATAATTCAAGAAATTAATGACCGAACTACAGTTATCGAAAAAAAATATTACAAAGAGTCTTCGCCATATCCTCTTGCTGTAGAAACTATGGACGCTCTTAAAAATAAAGGTTATAAAGTCGGCATTCTCACCAGAGGAGGACGGGACTATGCTGAATCCGTATTGAATCTTTGGAATCTATACGATTGTTTTGACTCAGTGGTATGTAGAGACGATTATGCATTTGAGGATGCGAAACCGTCACCTAGATCTATGGAACATTTTGCAAAAGAACTTGGAGTTTCAGCTAAAGAGATTCTATATCTTGGAGATAATGTTTCAGACTGGCATGCTGCACGTGATTCCGGGGCAAGTTTTACAGGCGTCCTGACAGGAGGATGTACATCCAAAGATTGGGACGAGGCAGGAGTCGTAGATGTTATTGATAGCGTCGGTGAACTTCTGGACAGAATTTGATTAAGCTATCTTTGATACGGTTTTGTTGTAAATAGTCTTTACAGCAATTGCTAGAATAAACATAGC
>DATESF010000058.1:0-5226 GCA_035271005.1 Candidatus Methanomethylophilaceae archaeon
AAACCCGCAGGTCAGATCTCAAAGGGAACTAATCGCACTTGTAAGAAGACAGTTATCTTCTAAAGACCCAGATTATCGCGTAAGCGGTGAACGAGTACGCAGAATTGGTATCAATAGAGGCATCATGGGAGTAAATATAGAGTATAACTCCACTAAGAACCAGAAACTTCCAGAGGTTTGCCCTGTTTGTAGAAACTCCATGATACCCGTAAGGAATAGGACTCTGGATGGACGGATAATTGAAGTGAGAAGAAAATGCAACGTATGTCTTTTTACAACTGGACCTAATCCAACAGTACCAGGCAGATATTATTTTACTCAGAAGAGGTGAAGCTGTGGATCACTCCAAAAGAGAAGAAATGTTAATTGAAGCATCAATTAAACTTAGAGAAGCTTCAGAACTCATAAAAAATGCGTTGCATATGTCAGAATTAAATTGTCGAGGGGAAGAAATTCTGAATACTATCGAACATTACACTTCCAATAACGACGATTCGTGCAGTATTCCCAACATTTTAAGGGACTTAGAATCTGTCGATAACGAACCGTGTTGGTCCCGTCCATTTGCATCAGTCAAGCAGTTTGACAGGAAAGATATATGATTATTGCCAACTATCATGCGGAAGGGCTCCTATGAAATTCTGGGAATTCACAAAGGTTAAGGGCACGAAGATCAAAATTAACCATTGGCTATCCGATACGATGGGGCTTATGGATGAAGGATGTGTTTACAGCACTCTTTTCAAGTATACTGCCGACGGGCCCAAGGATTGCGAGATAATATTATCTATGTTTCCTCAGGAAAACTATCGTACACTTACTCACATTACATTCTATATGAAAGATGTGCCAGGTTCAAGTGCTCAGGCATCTATGTTCCTTGCAGACCGAGAAATTAATATCTTAAATTCGATTTCGTTGAATGGTATATCTGACACAGTGATCATATGGAAGCTTATGGCAGACCTAAGTTTTGCAGGAGAAGCTGATTTACTAATAGAGAACCTGGCACAAAGAAAAAGTGCAGGAGATCCTTCAGTATCCCTTATCGATCATATATCAACAAAACCTGCTGAGATTGGACGTATGTTTCGTTCCGATCTTGAATCTCATACTAAAGAAGAAGTTCGTCGTGCAGAGCCTTGCACGTTTGAAGGTGGAACTTTTGATATTGCGCCAGAATATGATGACATATTGATAGACATAGACGGACGCGATGTTATGATCGTGGCTGATGCAGATTCCTGGATAATGTCTATCACATTTTTTAAGCCTAATACCCAGTTGATAAATCTGGTGTTTGAAATCCCAGATAATCCGGGATCATTACAACAAACATTTGATCTACTTGCTAGAAGGAATATTAATCTTATTTCCGTGTTTAGCAAGGTAAAAATTTGCTATCAAAGAATGATTTTAGAAGTTGTTGCCGACATAGGCCATATCAGTACGTCGGCTGAAGAGTTCCGTGAAACCCTTCCTCAGGAACTGAAAGAACTTAACGGCATATTTTCGCTTAAAGAACTGAAAGAGCTTAGCTGATATGAATTTTAAAGACGTCCTTGAGACGAAAGCTATGGTCCAAGATGCATTAAATAATGGATATAACAAATTTATTGAAGATGCTGAACATCTGGCACTCAACGTTTCTAACGATTTAATTCTCAAATGTAAAGGAACAGAATACGAATTGCCGACGATTTATTCCTGGACTGGAAGAACATCAATAAAGTCTTCTGAAGTTTCAGATATCTTTTCTAAAAAACAGTTTATCGGAATAGATGGAGCGCTTCAAATCGGTATCGAATCATCTATGGCCTTCGATATTATTTCGTCCTTGTCAGATATAGAGATAGTTCCAGACTCCTGGATCGATGAGATTGGTACGAGTTTAATAGATGGCACAATACCTGGAATAGCTTTATTCATTGGCGAACCCAACGAACGTTCCTTATCTGAAATAAAAGAATGTACCAGTAAAGGATTGATTGTTGTACTTTCAGGAGATTATTTCGACCTGAAAGTAGATTGTGACGTTCTTAGGTTAAACGGGATTCAAGCTATGGGATTTAACGGAATTATTACTCGTACCGCTATACGGTACGGAAATATAGAGCCAGGATGTAAACTTTCTTTAGCAAAATACCTTAAAAAGAGGCCTAAAGTCATTACCATTCATACAGGACGATTAACTGTTCTAGACGTTGCAGTCATATTTTCAGCCGCCGCTGTAGGTGCCTATACTGTTTCCGATTCTATTTTTCCAGCCATTCCAAGATTTTCAGATACCGTTACGAAGAACATGTCATCTACCGCTATGTGTGAACGCGGAATAACATTCAAGCAGGACGCCGGCATACGTTCGGGATCGGTATTCGAGAATGAACATATTCGAAAAGCTGACACATTCATTGAGTTTGGAGGCTCCAAGGATACAATCTCATACGAGATTGTCAGAGCTTACGAAGGAATAGAGGATGGAAGGATCTTTGTCGAAGGAAAAGATATTCCATATTTAGAACGTGGAGACTACCCTCTTTCCATTGAAGTAAAGGTTTCCGGATTAGTGGAACTGGTTATGGAACAGGCAATCGAAAGAAGAATACATTTTGCAATTAGCGGTATAGAAGGCGTCTGGCACAGTGGACAAAGAGATACTAGCTGGATACGTGTAAGTAATAAAGCCGTAGAAAATGGCATCACATTCAAAGATATTGGAGATATCATAATTTCCAATGTAAAAAAGAACTTTGGAAAAGTAATCGATGCAGTAGAAATTCTCTTTTCAACTGTGCCGTCGTCAGTCTCATCTGGACTAACGAAAGCTAGAAGTCATTACAAAGTTAGAGATTCGAAACTCGTTAACATAACAGATAATGATGTCGACACGTTTTTTACATGTACAATATGTCAAACCTATGCTCCAGGGCATATATGCGTGATCACGCCTGAACGTCCCAGTGTATGCGGTTCTGTAACATGGTTAGATGCAAAGGTTGGAAGTGAAATTAATCCTGGTGGGCATCAACGGCCTTTTTTCAAAGGTGAGTTGATTAATGCCGATAAAGGAGAATGGAGTGGGACGAACGAAATCATGAATGCCACGTCTCTAGGCTCAATTCAAAGAGTTCACATACACAGCGTCACCGATTGGCCTATGACGACTTGTAGCTGCATGGAAGTCGCCGTTGCAGTATCAGAAGATCGTCGTTCGATATTACTTATAGATCGTTCTGACGCAGGCAATAATCCCTCTGGATATTCGTTCTCAGAAATATCTGCAATCGTAGGGAGAGGAAGTCAACGTCCCGGATACATGGGGATAGGAAAACATTACATCTTATCCAATAGCTTTTTGAAAGGAGACGGAGGACTTAGTAGAGTATCATGGATCAGTACACGTTTAAAATCTGTACTAGGAGAATCCCTAAAGAGAGCTTGTCATGACGTAGGGGGACCCGATCTTTATGATAAGATAGCTGACGAGATTGTAGTCGAAGACAGCAAATCACTAAATCTATGGATATTAGAAAAGAAACATCCTTCTTTAGATATGGAACCACTTAAATGATAAGTGCCAGTAGTTCACTTATACGTTTACCAAACATTGTATCCTTAGGCACATTTAACTCTTCAGATTCCATTGCAGAGTCAGTAATGAACTGTTCATGAGGAAAGGCGATAATTTCAACAAACCCTGCTTCATTAGCTACGTTGGCTAATTTCTCAGGAATCTCGGAATTTATGTTATTAATTATGAGTATCTTTCTTCCTATTTCGATGCCTACATCTTCAGCTAATGTAGAAAGTCTACCTGCTGTTTTTACACCTGTTATTGTTGGATCGGAAACAAAAATAAAAACATCCGCATGAGGAAGGACTTTACGAGACATGTGTTCCATACCTGCTTCGTTGTCTACTACTGTATAATCGTAATTGGGTATCAGTTTTACAAAACAATCTCTCAGTGCGCTGTTGATAAAACAATAACAACCTTCTCCCTCAGGTCTTCCCATTACCAGGAGATCTATTGATTCTGTCTCCGACATGGCTCTCTGAACCTGATCGTTAACGTATTGCTGTTTACTCAGCCCTTCAGGGACTTTGCTAGGATCCTCTATTATCTCGTCCCTCAGTTTCCCGATTGTGTCTTTGACCTCGATGCCTAACTTATAACATAAGTTTGAATTAGGGTCGGCATCTACGGCGAGAACCGATCCTTTTTCAGAAAGTCTCCTTGTAAGTTGTGAAGCTATTGTGCTCTTTCCTACTCCGCCTTTGCCAACAAACGCTATTATTGCCATAGACTTAGAACGAACCGTCCTTATCTTTTTCAGTCATTGTTTTTTTATCGGGTATGAAACATGCGTTATTGAACTCATTTTCGTATGTACCGTTATTGAAATCTATGGCTTTTATTACGGTACGTACAGCCTCGGCACGATTACGAATATCTTCCGAAAGAAGAACATTCCTTGCATATGTCATAGAAGCGTTACCGAGATAGTTGATTTTATCACGGTTGACTTCCGGTATCATTCCTAAAGAGATTGCGTTATCTGCATTGATGAAGTTACCGAAACTTCCTGAAATGACTACTTTAGATATTCCTTCTATATCGATATTCGATTCTATCATAAGAGTCATTAATCCGGCGTATACAGCTGCCTTAGCTTTCATGACTGCATAGATATCATCTTCTGTAACGTAAATGTCTCCTACTACGGTGTAAGCTGTACCGTTAATAGAATCAAAGGTTTCGGCATCCTTAGTAAACCTTCCACAGGCATCTATTATTCCATTGGTAAACATCTGAGACACTAAATCTATCAATCCTGATCCGCATATTCCGATGGGAGTAGTTCCGCCGATAACTGTGTGATTTATTTCTTTATTTCTATAAATTATACTGTCTATCGCGCCTATAGATGGAGTCATTCCGAAAGTAACATTTCCTCCGTCCAATGCAGGACCAGACTCGGAAGAACATACTGTTATCAAGTCCTTATTACCAAGTGCCAGCTGTACTGTTGATCCTATATCAATAAGTATGATCTTTTCATCGGATAAATCCATATTGGACTCTAGAATTCCTCCTATGAGATCTCCTCCTACATCCTCAGATATTTCCTTTACACAGTATGTGGGAGCTTCTTTTGCCATATCTATACCTAGTTCGGAACCTCCGAGACAGAACGGGCCACCTGTCATACTACATACCTCAGT
>DATESF010000059.1:0-28419 GCA_035271005.1 Candidatus Methanomethylophilaceae archaeon
GAAGGATCCTTTAGTACGAGAGGAACAGGGATTCGTCGCCTCTAGTTTATCAGTTGTCTGACAAGGCATGCTGAGTAGCCACGCGATAGCGGATAAAAGCTGAATGCATCTAAGCTTGAAGCCGCCTTGAAAAAGAGGCACTCATAGAACACTCATAAATGATGAGTTTGATAGAAGCCGGATGTAAGTACCGAGGTTTTTCCGAGGTATTCAGTCCTGGCTTACTAACGTTCTAAGACGCCGTTGGGGTATAGTCTAGCAGTTAAACAGGTTGCGTATGAAATTCTCATCCACGTCATTTGATAATTTTTTCTTTTTATGTTAAACGTTATATACGTTCATCATTTTTGGAATATTGATGACTATACAGCAGATAGGCTCGTTCGTTCCATACGATTCAAATATGTTTTTATTGATCGGAGAGCGATCGATGCTGATCGATACAGGATCCGGTGCATTTTCCGGACCTATAATAGAGTATATTTCCGAACTTTTAAACGGAAAGAAGCTTGACGCCATTGTTTTGACTCATCGCCATTATGATCATGTCGGTGGGCTCAAGGACATTGTGCCAGCATTCCAATCTACTGTATTTGCCGGTATCAATGATGCTGAAGCAATACGTAAGGGAGGAGATGACAAAATCTCCGGAGTAAGTCTACTTCCATGTCCGAGTGAAGTTTATGAACTCTCTGAAGGTAATACAATAGATCTTGGAGGCCACATGTTAGAAGTGATTGAGACTCCGGGTCATACTACAGGTGGAATATGTCTTTACGATCATGTTACAGGTTCTTTATTCTCTGGCGATACAGTTTTTGCTGAGGGAATCGGAAGAACTGACTTTGAAGGTGGAGATATAAACCAATTGCGTGCATCCTTACACAAACTAAAAAAATTAGATATCAAGAATTTATACCCTGGTCATGGGCCCAATGTAGAGGGTTCGGGAAAGGAGTCTATTATTAAGGGACTGAGATACACAGGTGAGTGAAATGCAGATACTGAAATGTAATGATAATTTGGACAAGGCCACAATCGAGGCGATAACTCATGCAGCTGAAGATATAGCTGCAGGAAAACTGATAGTCTATCCGACTGAAACTGTGTACGGGATAGGTGCAGATGTTTTCAATCAGAAGGCAGTAAAAAAGACATTTATGGCTAAAAATAGACCCTTTGATATGCCTCTTTCTATTGCGGTGGCTAATAAAAAGATGATGGAGGATGTTGCTGATCTCAATGAGAACGCAGACATATTGATTGATGCGTTCCTCCCCGGTCCTCTAACTATAATCATAAAGAAGAATTCTCTTGTTTCCGATATGGTAACATCAGCATCTCAGAAGGTAGGTGTTCGTATTCCAGACAATCCTATAGCTCTGGAACTTATACGTCGCTGTGGCCCCATCGTGGCTACTTCGGCTAATTTACACTCACATCCAGACTCTACATCAATAGATTTAGCAGTCACAGATTTAGGTGAAAATATCTCTACATATCTCGATTCGGGAATCTCTTCTTTAGGTAAACCATCTACAATAGTATGGCTCAACTTGGGCGAGGTTGAGATAGTCCGACAGGGAGCAATCTCTAAGGAACAGATAGAGGAGGCTCTTCGTTGCTAAACGAGGACCAACTTACTAAGTTGAGAACTGCAGGCAGAGTAGCCGGCACGGCTCGTGAGATTGGACTCAACATGGTCAAGCCCGGTGTTAAATTATACAATGTTGCGCAGGAAGTAGAAGGGTATATTCGCGATCATGGTTGCGGATTAGCATTTCCATGTAATATAAGCATAAATGAAATAGCAGCTCACTACACCCCCAGTGTAAATGATAAAAAAGTTTTCGAACTGGGGGATGTGGTTAAGGTAGACTGTGGTGCGGAGCTTGATGGTTGGGTTGGAGATACCGCCGGAACAACTGAAGCTGGCACAGGCAGACACACTAAACTAATACAATCATCTAAACGTGCCAGAGATGCGGTAGCGGAGTTCGTCGGAGACGGATGTCCTTTGAATGAGATAGGTACAGTCATCGAAGCTAATATCAGACAGGACGGTTTCAGTCCGATACGCAATTTATGCGGTCATGAAATTATGCAATATGATTTACATGCTGGTTTATCCGTACCAAATTATGCTAGTGGTGAAATGACCCAGGTTGAAAAAGGGATGATACTTGCAATAGAGCCTTTCGCAACAAATGGCAGAGGCGAAGTTGTTAACGGTAGACCAGGTAATATAGTACGTATCCTAAGAGAAAGGGAAATCGAGGAACCTAAAATCAAAGAGTTCTTTGACTATGTTAAAGAAGAGTTCAAATCATTTCCGTTTTGTGCAAGGAGCTGTGATTTCCCTGAAGCGGAAAAATATGTTAATTTCTTAATGCGTAGAGGGATACTTTCAAGCTATTCCCAATTAATAGAGATAAAAAAAGGCATCGTATCTCAACACGAGTATACTTTTTACGTCTCCGGGGACAGGGCAGAAGTGACAACTCCGCCGTGAAGTTTATTTACAACCGCATTCTACCCCATTGTAAGCCGAAGTAGCCAAGCCAGGTCAAAGGCGACAGACTCAAGATCTGTTCCCGCAGGGGTTCGCCGGTTCGAATCCGGCCTTCGGCACCATTATTATAACATATTTAGATTGACGAACATGGCAGAACCTCAAAAAATAGCTGTTGCATCATTAGCAATATTCATTCTAGGGGCTCTCCTTTCAGCGTCGACCTTTTTCATTCCTGGCATGTCGACATCAGGCGAGTTTTCTATTACGATAGTCGCAGGACTTACTATGATGGTCTTGGCCGGTTTTATGTTTATTTTACAGGTGAATCCAATAAGTGTTGTTTATACTACAAATTCATCTTCATTCAATATAAGAGGCCCGTATTTCGGAAAAGAGATACAGTACTCGAACATCATAGCGGCAGAATATCGAGTGTTCATTCCAGGTATTCCATTAATAGCGATCAAATCATCTGAGGGAATCATAGGAGGGCAATTCAAATCCCCTGAATTAGGAATGTGTCACGTCGTTGGATTTAATCGTGGCGAAGAGACTAAATTCATTTTAATAAAGACTTCTGACAAGAAGATCGTAGCTTTTAACTTGGAATCCGAGGAAGAGACAGAAGTAGCCTACAACACAATAATTTCCAAGGCTATAGTGAGAGAGGTTAACGTAATAAAGAAGAATTCAAGAAAGAATTAATATACGGAAATAATAAAAATAAAGAGTTTATTAAAAACAAAATCAAAGTCATTTATCGTACATAAATAGACTTTATAAGTCCAAGTGTTTTAGCAATTCATTAGGCTTTCTTTTCAAACCTCTGGCTAAATCAAGTTTCTATAGCCTTCTCGTGACTCATACATACGCGCACACGAGTTTTCTTTAAATACGAAGAGTTCATCAGACAACTTACGCAAACTCGGGACCCGCTCTAAGCGAACACCGGGAGCTCAGTCACCATGGCTGCGCTTGAATACTTCCTTAAGGAACATTTGCGGAGGTAGAAAAAAATGGCAAAACCAAAAAAGTCAGCATCAAAGACCGAGGACGAAGATTTCAACTTCATAGTCCGCATCGCTAACAGCGATATAGATGGTCAAAAGAAAACGGTAATAGGTCTACAGGGCATAAAAGGCGTAGGCGCCAGAACTGCTCAGACCATTGTGAATAAAGCGAAAGTCGACTTATCGACAAAGATTGGTTCCCTCAGCGACGAAGACGTCAAAAAGCTCGAGAATCTGGTCATCACATACGTTGAGTACGCCCCAACATGGGCCATCAACAGGCAGCTTGATTATGAATCCGGATCGGACATGCATTTAATCAGCTCAGACCTTGAAATGGTACAGAGGGACGACATAAACAGATTGAAGATGATTCGCAGTTATCGCGGAATCAGGCACGAAACCCATAAGAAGGTCAGAGGCCAGAGGACGAGGACTAACGGAAGGAAAGGTTTGACTCTTGGAGTCAAAAAGAAGTGAGGTGTTTTAAATGGGAGATCCTAAATTTTCACGTAAATCATACGACTCTCCTTCCCATCCGTGGCAAGGAGAGAGAATCAAATCCGAACACGCAGTAGTCAAGGAGTTCGGACTTAAAAATAAATCAGAAGTATGGAAAGCACAGTCTGTTTTAAGGAACTACAGAAAGCAGTCCAGAGAGCTTCAATCACGTCTTAGAGGAAACGATGCTCAGGCTAGGATAGAAGCAGACAATCTTATCGCAAAGTGCGGTCGCATGGGAATGCTTCCGTTGACTGGCGGTGACCTCAATGACATTCTGGTTCTCAATGAGAAAGACATTCTTTCCAGGCGGTTGCAGACCATCGTATTCGAAAAAGGTCTTGCAAACACCATCAAACAGGCAAGGCAGATGATCAATCATGGTCATGTGTTCCTCAATGGTCACAGAGTGACTGTTCCAGGATACATCGTTCTAAGGAGCGAAGAATCTACAATCGAATATACGCCCTCATCTGCATTCACAGATGATATGCATCCTATGAGATGCACTCCTGATATGCTCATGGCCAAGGCAGAAGCTAAGGCAGCAGAGGCAGAGAGAATTGCTAATAGGAACGCTAAAGCCTCTAAGGAAGACGCGGACGAGGCAGGAATAACAGCAGAGGACGGTGAGAACTGATGACAACAAATAAATGGGCAATAGCCAACATATTCGCCAGTTATAACAACATCATGATCACGCTTACTGACATCACCGGTGCAGAAACCATTGGAAAGGTCACAGGCGGAATGGTTGTGAAGCAGGCAAAAGATCAAGCATCGCCTTATGCTGCGCAGAGAGCTGCTGAAAAGATAGCGGAGATTGCAAGAGAGAAGGACATAGCGGGTATTCACGTCAAGGTACGTGCACACGGAGGAAACAAAGCAACTTCACCCGGTCCAGGAGCACAGGCTGCTATACGTGCTCTTGCAAGAGCTGGCATGAAGATCGGTCGCATAGAAGATGTGACTCCGATACCCCACGACGGTACCAAGAAAAAAGGCGGACGTAGAGGACGCAGGGTTTGAGGTAAAGTTCATGGAAATAGAAATCATCGAAATGGCTGAGAGGAAGGCCAAGTTCATACTGAAAAATTCCTCGCCTGCCATGGCTAATGCGCTTAGAAGGACAATGATGTCCGATATTCCTAAGATGGCTATCGATAAGGTCGAGTTCCATCTCGGTCCTATTGAGGCTGATGGAAAGGAATACGAGAGCATTACGCCCCTGTTCGACGAGATAATTGCCCACAGGCTTGGAATGGTACCAGTTCCTACGGACCTGGAACTTTTCACATATCAGGAACAGTGTGTATGCAACGGAGATGGATGTCCGAACTGTATGATAATGTACAGTTTGAACGAAAATGGACCCGGAACAGTTCTGTCTGGGAATATGGTTCCACTCGGCAACCCTGAATTGAAAGTGAAGGATGAATTCATCCCCATAGTCGAGCTCACTGGCGATCAAGCAGTATTGATTTACGCTATCGCGGTAATGGGCACGGCTAAAAAGCATGTTAAGTGGCAGGTCACCAGCGGTGTCGGTTACAAATATCTCCCTATGATTACGATTGATCCAATGAGAGCATCTTCAGAAGGCGCTCTTAATTGTGTAAAGATCTGTCCAAAGGATGTATTTGGAATCGATGACGGTAAGCTTGTCGTTGAGCATTCAATAGAATGTACCCTATGCAAGTCCTGTATGGATTCAGTCAATAATGACGGTTCCATAATCGTTAAGGGCGACGAGAACAATTTCTTATTCGTCTTTGAAACCGATGGTTCATTGACTGCTGAGCAAACGCTCAACAAAGCAGCCGAAATACTTTCCCAGAAAGCTTCCGATCTCGCGATCGAATTTGCGCAACTGGCATAAAACATTTCAGGGGCTTCGGCCCCTTTTTATTTTTAATTAAAAAAAGTCTGATAAAGTACATTTCTTAACTTTATCGTTATCGAAAACAGATTTCATACCCATCTCGATTATTTCTATACGATTTTTAGTGTAAGAATCCACATTATATTTTTCGCTGATCCTCTTGGAGACTTCCAGGTATTTCATTACACTTCCTTTGTAGACTGTCATATTTAGACCATTACTACATTTCCTGCATTTGCCCGATATCGGTATACGCCTGTATTTTTCTCCACACTTGGTGCATCTGAACTTCTGTGCTGAAAATGTCCTTAGATTTCCAGCCATGTCTGGTAAAAAGTGTTTGTTGATTACTCTGGATGCAACATCACGTTCATCGACAGCGCGTATTCTTTCGCCTAACGACAGTTGGGCATCCATCTTATCCATCATAGATTGTAATGTGATATACGCGGAGAATCTTGGCCCTTCCGATATGTCACTAGTATCGTTAGTGAAACCTAATCCTTCATACTGTGTTGGCTTGCCTATGCGACCAGCCACTAGATCCATCAAGTCTTCTATGCTCTTAGTGTCAGCCATTTCCATAGCAGCCTGATAAAGTTCCAGCGGATATTCTCTTAGACAGTCAACATTATGCGCTTCTTTATCAATCTCGTTTGGATCCAATCTTGTAGTTAGAACTAGTGGAGCGTCCATAAGGCCTCCTCGTCTGTCCGGAAGGAAACTGAAAGAGAAGTTAAGTAAAGCATCCATGGCCAATATTATACAGTCTTCATCTCCATCACAATTTCTTCTTTTTGATGCGTGGAAAAACGGATGACCGTAGCATCCTCTTGCAGACGTATAACCTATGATGCGACATAATATTCCGCCTGATGTGTGTGGAGCCAGTCCAAAGGCTATGTGGCCTATCAGGTCCTTTCTATCGGTAACATTGTAGTAACGATTTAATTTATACAGCTTTTCAAGTTCATCGTCTACGAACCCTGCGACCTTTACCATAAAGTCTCCACATTCCCTAGGAGGAATTATGTCTTGCACTTTAAGTTCGCAAATCTGTTCAGTATCTGTAAGGGGCTCTCCATTCCAATCATGGGTATAGCCAAGTTGAATAGTCTGTTCGACACTTAGTTCGATTTCTCTAGGTTTAAAATGTGTTAACGGTATATCCGTCATATCATAACGTATCGTACCGTCTTTGTTCACGGTAATTCCGTTCTTAGCTCTAAGAATACCTTTTTCTAGAGCCTCTGGCACTTTTTTTCTGGAAGTTAATACTTGAACACATTTCAGAGCTTTTGGTTTACTCTCGCCAATAAGTTCACATGCCGCCGTAAGTTCATCATCAAGGTTTACTGGCATTGTATGTATGTTGCCCATTTGATTCGTCGACTTGTGTTTTTCTTCGTAGGTGGTGTTGGCTTTGCACTCCCTGCACCAAGACCTCCACGTAAGCTTTCCGCATTTACTGCATCTTCTGGCGCCTACTTGAAGATGAACATCTGAATTCGATGAACGGGTTCCGCTTGCAGATCGCCTAGAAGAAGCAATCGCAGATATGAGTTCCTTGTTGGAATCTAAGCTCATGCCAACTGGAAAAAGACAATGAGTACTAGGGGTCATTTCCCTTTGAAATGCCTTTTCAGGTCGGCCCATTCTCATGCCTACTCGAGTACCTCCACGGCCTCTTATTTCGAACCCTGCTGCATTACTAACGGCTTCTAGCGCATTTTCTCCGCTAAATTTGCCTTTTTCTAAAACGTTTCCATTTTTTATAGTAAGATTTAGACAATCAAGAATTACCGTACTGTATTTTTCTGCTATTGCAACTCGTCCGTTACGAACCTCATGTAGGGCACCCAGATTCTCCAATATTTTTTTAATGACTTTCTCAGAAGGAATGGATATATGACCATCATCAAATGAACCGTTATTCAAAATATAGTTTCTCAGTTCTGTAAGATCAGATACATCAAAATCTGACCAAAAAAGATTATATCTAGGGTGTAGTGGAACTCCTATTTGGGAGCACATTTCTTTGGATCTTTCATATGTTGGTTCTTTCCAATCTTCTGGAAGATCTCCTTTGGCTTTCATCTCCTGTTTATGCCATTCTATACAATATCCTGGAGGTACCAGTTTCTGATTATTCTCGCAGAACTCGCCAAAAGGCACTAGAACCTCGCCATTGTCTATGATACCGACAATACGTTTTCGAATTTCCTGCACTTCTTCTTTAGTGTCGCAATATATTAGATCTCCATTGTCCAGTAAAAGTATGGGGCCGTCTAGTTCATCACAAGGAGTAACTACGCAACCCTTTCCTGGTCTTTCGATCTTCATCTGAGTGCCGATTGCCATAAACTCTTCCATGGCATACATAGTAGCAGGACTGAAAGCAAGAGCGGCAAGCCCTGTTGTCCTGGCTCTTCCATATCTAAGACGGAATCCACCTGGTCTGCTGGGATGACCAAATATTGGTCTTCCTGCAATAATGTCCATAAGGTACGTACTGTCGGGATGTACAGTTTTAGAATCTTCAATATCTTCGCTCTCAGGAGGGGCATGTGCCTCTAGATATTTTCTTATGAAATCCCATCCGTCGATCTCCAATGAATCAACGTGCTTACTGATCTTTGCCGCCTTCTGGCACAGTCCTTCTGCTATGACAAGACATGCGCCTCCTCGGACGCGATTAGTTTCAATTCTTGGTAAATCTCTAAAACCAGATATTTCTACCTGTTCCGTTCCTTCTCCGTCGATCATGATCGGACAGTTTCTCACAATAAGGTCTATTTCTTCCGACGTAGGCGAATATTGTAAATGCTGTTGTTGTTTGTATAATGTAATCTCTTCATCGAACCTAGATATTTCTTGTTCTGTAGGTTTGTATCGTCCGAGTTTAAGTTCTCTTCTAACTACGTCTGCAATCAGAACGCTCATAGCCTGAGCGGTACCTCCTGCAGCCCTAATAGGTCCAGCTAAAAGTAAGTCGACAAACTCTGTGCCGTCATCGTTCCTTTTGACTTTGACATCTGCAATACCCTCAAGGGGAGCAACAAGAATTCCTTCAGTTAAAACGGCAAGACCAACACGTATCGCTCTGTCCAGTGCTTTCTCTATATTTTCTGCTGGTTTATGCGCAACTTCCTTTGCGACCATAAGAGAAACCATTTCACGGTTCTTATATTGAAGTGTAAGTCGCCTTATATCATCGGCAACCCCCGCTACATCATAATCTTTAAGAAGCTCTTCAACTCGGGACGCTAAATCCTCTGCTTGGGGGACTTCTACAAAAGGTTCTGGGTCGATACCAAGTTTTCTTGCTTCTTCGGCGACGGCGTAACAAATATCCTTCTGTCGGGAAAGTTCAGAGAAATATTCATACATCTCCTTACTGGCCGCAGGACCTTTGATCACTGCCCGTCCACCACCAGAGCTCTCATTTTATCGATAATAAGGGATTGAATCTTGTCCATATTCTCTCCCGTATGAGCCGAAAAGAATAGATTACCGCTGTCAGTTTTTACGACATCTGATTTACTTTCAACAACTATTATGTCCACTCCGGCGAAACCTTCCAATATGGATTTTAGAAGATCATTCTGTTTTTCCATAGAATATCCGCAAGTTTCAGAAGGGTCCAACATAAAGATCATCACGTTTGTAAGGTATCTAAGAGCCAGAACTGCTTGTTTCTCGATTTTATTACGATCTTCAAAACTCCTGTCCAACAGACCAGGAGTATCTATGATCTGATACTTTCTCCAGTCGTCCTCTATATGTCCAATGATGATACCCTTAGTCGTGAAAGGATAAGGTGCTATTTCTGGAGCGGCAGTGCTTAGCGCTTTGACTAGACTGCTCTTCCCTACGTTAGGAAAACCTGCGATCACAACGGTTGGAACGTTTGGATGAACTGCAGGGAAGTGTCTGAATTTATTCTTAGCTTCTTGTAAAAATAATAAATCCTTGGATATCTGTCTTACGTATGAGGAGAGACGTCCGTAGAAACTGCCTCTGGCAGATTCAATATATGTCATGTCTTTACTACGACGTATTTCGCGTAATGTCTCATTTTTTAGTTTATCTACCCGTGAAGCTGCCCAATTGAGAGCTCCAAGGGATTGTTTGTAATCGTCAATGCCTATCACAAGATCGACAAGTTGAGGAAAGAAATCGTCTTCTTTATCCATTCTAGGGAAGCGTTTGATATAGCCTACCAGTGTGGATATCACTATATCTCCGGATGCAGTTACCTTTGCAAGTGCAGTCTTCTTCTTTCCGTCTAGTGCGTTAGTTCCGCGTTTTGATATTTTAGCGGCTCTGCTGAACGCCTTATCCATCAGCTCTTCGGAAGTGAGCACAGTTGGTATTTTTCGCTCGATAGATGCCACGTACTCACTGAGGGTAATCGCGTATAATAAATGCCCGTCTTTACACTGCTCCTATCACCGCCTTAACCAACCAAAGATCGGACTTTAGATTAGCGTCAGCACTCATATTGGAAGGTATCAGAACCGACGGGCAATCTTCTATCATTATACCAGCGGTAACCGACCATTTACCTATGTCTTTACCGAACAAAGTGCAAAGTCCAGAAAGGTTGCTGGCTATGTACACGCCTATCTTGATTTCAGGAAGGCCTTCTACTTTTCCTAGGAATCCTGGGGCCTTAATGCCCGTGTATACAGTCATAGCTAGATCGATATTGTCATAGAACATCGTTCCTCCATCTATTCCGTAGGGATTCTCCATGTTGAAAAGTAGTGTTTCTAACTCTCCTACAAGGAACTTTATCGTATCTCCCACAGTCTTGGAATCTATCGATAGTGCGATTCTTATGCCAGTTGCTGATGCCCCAGAAACATCCATTACTTCAAAAGACACGAAGATCGAAGCCTCCACTAGACATCCAGCTATCATGTCTATGGTTGTCGTAATAGCGTCTTGTATCGCTCGTTGTATGAACTCATTAAGATCTTCTGTGCCGTTTAGAGTTCCGCCCATATTACTTAAAGTTCTGACTGCGGATTTCTTGAATATATTCTTCATCTGTCCTTTGACCATGTCACCGTTCACAAGTCCGCCACAATTGCCTGTGCCAGGAGTACCTTTGGCGAAGGTCCAGTCTATTGCTCCATCTGCCACTCTCTGCCAGGTGTAATTGCTGTTTTCTTTATCCTTTCCAACAATAGAACGGTCTATCTCGATACCTTCTCTGTTTCTAAGGATTACACAATCCCCATTCAAGGTATCATTCTTATCGTTCAGAAGTACAACATGCCTATCAAGAATTATCAACAATCTTTCATGAGGCGATAATACGGTTTCTCCTAAGGTCATCCGTTTAATTTTTTCATTAGAGCCAGCCGATATAGAATATCCTGATATGTCTACAGTTCTGTTAGAGGAATTATAGAGTTCTACCCATTCGTTACCGAGATCATTTCCTGGGGGATTGGATTCAAACTCATTTACTACAACTCCTGTTTCAAAAGGAATATTGTATTTTAGGTTAAGTCCCGCGTCAAAACTACCTTTTAGACCTAGTAAAGGAAGAGGTATGTTGGAAAGCACATCTCCTATGCCCTCGATATCAGATATTTTCATACTCGCTTCCCTGTATTGTACTACGTGGGGGAACACAATATCAAAAGATATGCCGCGAGCCTCGCCGTTTATTGTAGCTAGGTGATTCATAGATTTCATAAAAGGATCTATGTTAATCTCAACGTCCCAGTCATCTCCTTTTATGTACGCCTTACCCGTAATAAAGAAATCCTTTCTTTCTTTGAGATCCTTTTCTTTAATTGTTACTCCACACTTTATGAACAATCCACTTACTTCACCCGATAAATTTACTGTTAATACTGTCTTTACGTTTTTGACCAAGGATGCAAGGTCTGTAGTGAATGTAAGTGTCAGGCCCATGAATGATAGCCCTACAGTCTGCTTTTTCATCGTAGCTTTGAATACGTATTCCACAACTCCTGCGAATTCACCTACTGATTGATTCATTATTCCGTCCAGTTGTTCTTCGATAAATTGCTTGAGTTCTATGATCGGCCCCATGATAGCGTTATAGAGTTTTTCTACAACATCTGAAACATATTTTGACAATTCAAGTAAAGATGAACTTATTAGGACCATCACCTCGCTAACAATTTCAAAGATTTTTCTCAAAGGTTCTAACAAAGGTTCTAAAACCTTGATAAGAAGGGCCCATCCATCGCTAAATATTGTATTGCTAGCTTTGTACGAAGAGACGCCTGATAGTCCCCAGCTACTAACAACTACTATCTTAATATCTACCGATATCGGTACAGTACCAGACATGGAAGAATCACTTACTCCTAGTATCGATGATATCGTACCTCTTCCCTCTGCGGTGTATTCTATTGTATCGTCAAGAGATACTCTGAAAACGGTACAGTATGAAGCTCCCTTTTTCTCGTTAAATCCAACGTAATGAACACAGTCGTTCAGATTTTGGTTTGGTCCTTGGACCTTTATAATTGGATCTAAATTATCCTTAATCAATATGGTCTCCTTTGCGATACCACTTGCACTAGTTATCCCAAAATAATTCTCTTCTGGAACATTAATTATTCCGCTGTAAGGGTTAACGTTCATGTTGTGGCACATCTCGTTGCAAAGATTGATCATTCTCTCAGGAATATCGTTTATAATAGACAGCATAGGCATTGCCTTTTCACCTATCATCACGAAGAATTTCTTTATCAGACCACTTTGACCATCTGGAACCTTTAGAAGAGCATCAAATTTACTTAGCATATCATATGCTGCGTCTCTGTAACCTTCGATAACTTCTTCGTTACAAACTGCTGATTTCAAGGAGTCTAATAAATACATCTTTTCTTCATGATCTAACCCCGAATTATTAAGTGAAACATATATAGCCGAGAAATTCACTTGTGCCAGCATTCTATTCTTTAATTCGTTAACTCCAAACACTGAGTCAAAATTATCTGTTAATTTAGTGCATATTGCTGAATAAAAAGGGTCGTAAATCTTTTGATTTTTTATTGAGTTGTTGACTACACGTTCAACATCAGCGTCTAATTTAGAGAGTGAACCATTCACTGCTCTTCTGAGATCTTCCGTAAAAGGTCGATCGTCATCGATTCCTATTGGTATGGATATTTGCCCTATGGAACGGTCTGCTCCGATGTTCATGGCGGTAGTGTTCAAAATACTGCGAATCCACTCTCGAACTTCATTGTTTTGCAGTCTATATTCACTTTTGAAATTACTTATGCCATCCCAGTTAAGAATATCGACACTAGGATATCTAACGCTGGCATTAAATCCGCCTACACTTACAGTCTTTGACTCACCATCAATTATTTTAGTTACTGAACATACTGGCACATTGTAGTTGGCCTGTTTTCCGTTCCAAAGGTATCTGTAGTCTTGTTCGGAATATCCATTCTGCTCCATTATTTCTCTAATGTACGGGGAGGCGGACATCGTGTCCTTTCCAGTAAAAAAGTTGACGACAGAGTCCCAAGCGTTTTTCACTAAATCCGAAGTTCCGTCTAAAAAGTTGACTACGAGATTGCCACAAAAATAATCGGACCATTGAAGAACAATCTTATCTAAGACGGACATCAGCGCTTGTGCGTATATTGCGCCAAGATTGATTTTTATATGATTGTCATCAGAGGCCAATATATCAGCCAGGTCCAATTTACCGGAGCCTGTGACCGTACCTGTTGACGAGTTTTTAAAACTTATTAATTCGATTGCAGAAACGCAACTTCTGTATGACGCCTGTACGTCCTCAGTTGTGATTATCTCTTTGGTTCCCATATTGCCGGTAGCGGCAATGGAGCCGTATCCGTTGATCACTCTCTCTTGAGCCAGTGCCGTTAATTGATACATCATCATTTGCGAAAGTACTGATCCATTGCCACTCAGACTAAGTTCAAAGAGTGAGCTCATCTCAGATACTAGCGGAAGAGCACAGCTTCCATCCGATGATATATCTAATGTTTTTTCCGCAGATCCTGAATCACATTCGTATCTTGCAGTCAATGTGCCAGTTGCTTTTAAGTAGGTAGGCGAATAGCCTCTCCCTTCGATTTTCATATTCTCCGATACGAGTTTAATATCGAATCCAAGAATCGTTATTTTTACACAACCGTCCATAGACGGAAACTGCTTACTCATCCATCTTTCAGAAGAATCATTAAAATCATTTATCTTTGAGGAAACGGTTCCATTCTGTTTTCCCATAGACGCTAGTACTTCGCCTAATCCTCGGTTTATAAAGGATTCCGACCTGTGTACGGCATCACCTATGGCTTCAATCTCCTTAGTCACGTCATCGGCATTCTCCTCTGCATTTTCGATCTGTGAGGTTACCACTCCATACCCTAACGTGAGGAGAAGAATAGTCACTGCGATCACAGCGAAGGGCATATTGCCTTTCCTATCACGTGCGATTATCATAGTCACTAATTAACGACAATATGACATAAAGGCAGCAACAACAGTTAGTATACGTAAAAAACGAGTATAATATTAGCGAGCCTTATTAATATAAAGAATAATACTTGTTCATTAATTGAATGGGGCTAATTATGTCTTTAACAACACAACATAGCGCACTCACGAAAGGGCTTCCTAGTAAAACGGAATCACTCTGTCCAGAATGTGGAAAATTGATCGAAGCAACGATCTATGAAAAAGATGGGAAAGTATTCATGGATAAAGAGTGCCCCGAGCACGGAATCTTTTCAGACATTTATTGGTCTGATATAGACGCATACCTCAGGGCAGAGCACTTTGCCTATGACGGAATAGGGCTAAGAAATCCTCACGACAAATCTTTAGCCGAGGGGGATAACGTTAATTTCTACATAGACGGAAAGAGATTTGAGGTTAAATCTAGCACGGCTCTTGCTCTTATCGATTTAACTAATAGGTGCAACATGAACTGTCCAATATGCTTCGCCAATGCGAATCAGGCAGGGTATGTTTACGAACCTTCCTTTGACGAAGTAGTGCTTATGTTAGAGGCACTTCGCGCTGAAGAACCAATCCCCTGTGCTGCAGTACAATTCTCAGGCGGGGAGCCAACTGTTTATCCTAGACTTGTGGAAGTTATTCAAAAAGCTAAGGACCTCAAGTTCGCCCAGATAATGGTTGCAACCAACGGTTTAGTATTCGCCAAAGATTACGAAAAGCTTAAGGCTTGTAATCAGGCAGGTATGAACACAATCTATCTTTCCTTCGATGGAGTCACCGACGACGTCTATCTACAGGCTAGAGATAGGAGAATGTTCGACGTTAAGTTAAAGGTCATTGAAAATTGTAGAAGGCTAAAGGAAGAAACCGGTAAAACTCCTTCGATAGTTCTTGTTCCTACGTTAGTTCGTGGAGTCAACGATCATCAAGTTGGAGCCATTACTGAGTTCGCTTTTGAAAATGCGGACGTTGTTCTTGGAGTTAATTTCCAGCCTGTAGCCTTTACAGGAAGAATGACTCGAGAAGAAGTATCCGAAGGTAGAATAACACTTACGGATCTTGTTAAAAATTTCAAGGATCAGACAGGATACGCGGAACCAGAAGACTGGTACCCTGTTCCGGTTGTGTCACCAATATCAAATTTTGCATCTGAATTCCTTGGGGAGATGAAAGTTACTTTCACTGCACATCCTCATTGTGGACTTGCAACATATCTGTTCCAAGCCGATGACGGAATAATAACTCCGATTCCGAAGTTCATAGATGTTAAGGCATTCTCTGACGGATTGGAAGAGATATCAATAAAGATGTCAAAATCCAGATTCAAGAAGACCAAGGGATTGAAGGTAGTAAAACTTCTAAATAAATGTGTTCACGAGGAATTGATGCCTGCCGGTTTAACAAAAAAGAAATTTGTTAGTGTTCTTTCAAGCATAATGCGCAACAAATCTAAACAGACTCTTGCAGACTTCTCTTGGAAGATGATGTATATCGGCGGAATGCATTTCCAAGATTCTTATAATTATGATGTAGCGAGGACTGAACGCTGTTCGATCCATTATATCACTCCAGGTATGCAGGTAATACCTTTCTGCGCTTACAACGGCGGACCAGAGTACCGCGAAGAGATTGAGGCGCAGTTCTCAGTACCACTTGCAGAGTGGAAAGAAAAGAATAAAGAAGAAGCAAAAGCCCTTGAAGAGGCGATGATTGTACCAGAAGACCAGAGAGCGTGAAAAATATATGACCGTAATAGTAAATTTTGACAAATGTCTTCATTGCGGTGGGTGCGTTGGCTCATGCCCACAAAATGCAATATACATGAACGATTACATTATTGAGTTCAACGACAACTGCAACTCGTGTAAGAGATGCATTATCATATGCCCCGTTGCGGCATTGAGGATGGAGTGATATCATGAAGACATACAATTGCGATATCGTCATAGTAGGGGCTGGGCCCGGAGGCAGCATGGCTGCCAAATTCTGTGCTCAGGCTGGACTTGACACTATAATGATAGAGAAGAAAGCTGAAATCGGTGCACCTTTAAGATGTGCCGAAGGCGTTTCTAAGAAATGGTTAGAAGAGGTCGGGATCACCTTAGATCCTGCATGGGTATGCGCTGACATGATTGGTGCTGTAATAAGATCACCTGGCGGCAATCAGTTCAAACTCGATGCCAGTAAATCCGGTGCCGAAATTGGATATGTACTTGAAAGGCACCTTTTTGATAAAGCTTTAGCAAGTGCCGCCGCTGATGCAGGCGCAAAGATAATGATGCGCACTGGATGCACCGACGTCATACGCAAGGATGGCAAGCTTGTTGGCATTAAGGCCAAGAGTATGGGCGAACCTATCGAGATCTATGCAAAATGCGTGATCGCTGCTGACGGATACGAATCTCAGGTTGCAAGATGGGCAGGTATGAAAACTGTCGCAAAGACTGGTGATATCAACACATGCATTCAATACAGAATGACTAACGTAGATGTGGATCAAGAATTCTGTGAATTCAATCTAGGTAACGAAGTAGCTCCTGGAGGATATCTTTGGATATTCCCCAAGGGTAATCGCACTGCAAATGTCGGTATCGGAGTTATGGCTAGCCGCTGTAAAGTTCCTGCTGCGCCTAAAGAGTATCTTGATAAATGGATAGCCCAAGATGAGAGGGTGAATAAAGGTCAGATACTAGAGATCGCAGGAGGCATGGTTTCAACCTGCCCCGGAATGGACTCGGCTATCGATGATAACCTGATCGTTGTAGGCGACGCTGCAAGAATCATCGATCCAATTACAGGCGGAGGAATCTGTCACGCCTGCCGTACAGGTATGTATGCAGGTAAAGTTCTCGCTGAATGCGCTAAGAAGAACGATTTCTCTAAAACGGCTCTTAAGCCCTATGAGAAAATGTGGCGCGACAGAATGGAGAACAAGATCATCCGCAACTGGATGGCTAAAGAGAGATTGAATGAACTGGACGACAAGACTATGGACGAGATCGTAGAGATGATAAGCGGAACGCCTATCGAGCAGATCGACGTTTATAATATCTTGAAGGTCATCAAAGAAAAGTACCCCAAGGTCGTAGAAGGTTTCGAAGACCTTATCTGAAACTCTTTTCGGCCTTCGGGCCGATTTTATTTTTATTTTTCTATAGTAACGCCAGGAACGTTAGTTTTTACTATCATCGGAGTTCCACCATGTAAGCGTATAGCTTTGCTGACTTTATCAGGTTCATCGGTCAAAGCTATCATACTTCCTCCGCCACCAGCTCCAGTTAGCTTTGCGCCATAAGAATAATTATTCGCAGCATCAACAAGTCTGTTTAGATCAGGAGTTGACACTCCGAGAATTGAAAGAAGTTTATGATCTTCTGTCATAAGTTTTCCAAGAGAGACTTTATCGTTATCGTGTAATGCTTTAACCCCTTCAAGTGTAACGCGACCAATTTCGTCTATGATGTCCTTTGCGAAACTGTTACTATCTCTATATCTTCTGACCTTTTCGACTAAAGGTCCCGTTAGTGCGTTCTTTCCCGTATAGCCTATAACAAAGGTCATCTCTGGGACTTTTATGTCGTAGACGTCCCATTCTTTGTCTTTATTATTTATGGTCCAAAGCACATCTCCGAATTCAGGAATATTAAGTCCGATGCCACTGCCATGAACAGACGCAGATGTATCCATCGGGCTTCCGCTACCCTGAGCATAGAATTCTGCATCATAGGCTTCTTTTATTATGTCCTTTTCTTCAATAGACAGTCCTAACATCGATCTCAAGGCACATGATAATGTAACGCATAGAGCAGCCGAAGAACCTAAGCCTGCACCAGAGGGTAGTTCACTCTCGGTAGTGATGCTAATATTCTCCATTCCATGTTTCTTAAGAATGTATTTTATGTGCATGTGTTTAGAGAGATTCTCCGGCATTCCGTTCAAAAGAAATCCTTTGTTCTCTCTGACTGTGCATTTAAAACGTCTGTCTATCGCTAGTGCTATAGCCGGCTTTCCAAAGACTACGGCGTGTTCGCCTAAGATTACGAATTTTCCTGGAGCTGATGCTGTCGCAGTTTTCATTCCAGCAGTCCGTATTTTTTCATGCTTTCTGCAATGGCGTCATTTGGATTTCTTCTGTTGAGCTTTGGTTGTTGTATAGACCACCATTGTTCTTCGAAAGCTTCCAGAGCTAATTGGAATTCTTCATCGCTCTGAAATTTATTTCGATCCACAGTCAATAGAGCTTTACTTTGCTCTTTGAACAGATCAACATCGTAGATTCTGTTGGTGATTGCAACGCCGATGTAGCTATCCAATGAGTAGGTCATTTCCTCTGCGATATCGTCCGGCGTACATTCCATTATGGTATCTAACACAGAGTTTATCGCCATCTTAAAAATAAGTTTGCGTTTTGCTTCTTCTGGGATATCTTCTGAATCAATAGATTCTGACATTTCATTGAACATAAGGTCATGAAATGCAGAAACTCTACGCGGATTTTTTCCAAACAGTTGATTGCTGATTCTTTCTTCTTCTGATACCTCTTCTTCATCTAAGCCAAATAATCCTGCGTTTGGATCCTTTCTATTATCTTTCATTTTCTCATCTCCATGACTGTACGTTCAAGTATGTCCATTCCGTCCGATATCTTTTTTTCGTCCGCGGCATATGAAAATCTAAGGTGTCCCTCTCCGTATTTACCGAATGCAGACCCAGGGGTACATATTAAACCCTCAGTCACAAGGGTGTTAGCCAGTTTTTGGGAAGTTATGTCCATATCAAAAGACGGGAATGCGTAGAACGCCCCTTTCGGAGGGGCCATGTTAAACCCTTCGATTTCATTGATCCTGGATGTTATGAGGTCTCGTCTAGCTTTAAAAATACTCTTAGCATTCTCTAAGTATGATTCGATCCCGGGCATTGCTGCAAGCACTCCGTATTGCGAAGGCATTGCAGGACTGGCACATACATGATATTGCATCTTTATCAGGTCTGTCATGTACTCTTCGTTAGCACATATAAATCCTAGTCTCCAGCCTGTTACTGCCATCATCTTTGAGAATCCGTTGACAATGATTGCACGATCAAGTCTGTTCATAAATGAACGATGTTTTCCCTCATAAACAAATGAGTCATATACTTCGTCAGATAAAATGCAAATATCTTTATCGTCGGCTAGATCAAGTAAAGCTTTGTATGATTCTTCGGAAAGAATTCCGCCAGTAGGATTGGACGGATTGTTCACAACAATCATTTTAGTATTATCTTTTATCTTGTTCTGGATATCTTCTATGTCTGGTTGAAAATCTCCTTCTGTTAGTTTGTATTCCGTACTTGTTCCGCCTACAAGCTTTGAATGCGGCCCATAAATAACAAAACCTGGGCTTGGAATCAACACGTCATCACCGGGATTGATGAATGATGCCATAACCTCTAACAAAGCGGTAGAGCCGCTAGGCGTGATCATGATATTCTCTCCCGTCATTTTACCGTACATACTGTATCTTTCTGCCACGGCGTTTCTTAGTTCGGGGATACCCGCTGTAGGGCCGTATCTATTTTTTCCCTCTAGGGCAGCTTTGTTCATGCCCTCTATTGCAGCTGTAGGTGGCGGTAGATCAGGTTCACCTAGTCCGAGATTTATTGAACCTGGTCCCGCGAGGTCGAACATCTTCCTTATCCCGGACATGGGAATAGAAGATAGTCTGTCAGATACTTTCATGAGCCTCTATCGCGGGCTTAGCGTATATTATTTTAGTCTTTCATACCCGTTTTATATTGCCAACATGTTGTAGGAGTCGATGGCTAAAAATTATAATTGGCTGTGGGCAGGCCTAAACATCATTGGAATAATCCTGGCGGTAGTGGGTATGTTCGGAGTGATAGGCATACTTAATCTCAATGGATCAATGGTTATTTTTTCACTGGGTACAACGTTAATCTTACTTTCGATTGCAATTATATTTTACAATGCATTTAAGCTCGGGCTATTAAAAGAGCCAGATAAAGAAAATAAAGAAAATTGTAATTCCAAGTACACTGACAAAGAGCGTGAGTGAATGGGGAAAGCTTTGAATGCAGAAATGTTGCATTTCATGTTCGAATCAGCTAATATGCACAGATGGAACGACCATCTAAGGCCTTTGGATCTAACCGAACAAGATAAACAAGCACACAAGGCTGCTATAGTCTGGGTCATTGGAAAATATGACGAAGAAGCCGGAAACGAAATAAATTGGACTATTCTGATAGAGCACACTCTATTCGAGTTTATCAGTCGTATTGTACTTACAGATCTTAAGCCACAGGTATATCATCAAATCATAACAGAGAAATTTGAACAGTCGAACGCGTTCGTAATGAAAGAGTTCGATAGGAACGTACCTGATACAGACCCAGGGTTTCGAAAACGTTTCTTTGATTATCTAGCGTCCAACAGAGACTCAAGAGAAGACCGAATCATAGACGCAGCTCATTATTTGGCTACTAAGTGGGAGTTTGACATCATTTATCAGATGAATATTGGTATGTTTGATGTCGAGAATACTAAAGATACGATATATGGTAAAGTGTCCAGTCATGTAGATTTACCTGGAGTTGTAAAGGCTATGCTGGATAAGGGCACTAAGGACTTCATCAATCTTTTCGGACAATTAAGATTCCAACAAAGATGGGCTCGAACTCCAAGGATACCAAAAACAACAGTGCTAGGTCACTCTTTGATGGTCGCTAATTCCATATTTTTACATGATATCGATATGAAAGTGTCAGGAAAACAAATCTATAACAATTATTATTCTGCATTGTTCCACGACCTTCCTGAGGTGCTTACTAAAGACGTAATTACTCCTGTCAAGAAGAACGTAAGCGGTCTAGCAGATTTATTGGAAAGTTATGAGCACAAACTCATGGAATCAAAGATAATGCCTATGCTTCCAGAGTCATGGCGTGATGAGATGAGATTCATGATTTACGAGCCCTTTGAGGATTCAGATCATCCTACATTCGGTAAACGCGCTGGAACGGATATTAAATCATGCGATTTACTAGGAGCCTTCGTCGAAGCTCATGTTTCAGCATGTTACGGTGTCAATCCTCAGTCTCTCGCCGACGGAGAGAAAGAGATCAGAGATACTCTTTTGAAGTCAGGTGGCACAATCAAAGCAGAGAAAATAATTAAGGATCTTGAAAACCTCAAAATTTAACCAATTATTTTCTGTCCGCCCATATACGGCCTAAGGACTTCAGGAATATTGACAGTGCCATCTTTGTTCTGAAAGTTCTCTAAGATAGCCACCATTACTCTAGGAAGCGCAAGACCTGACCCGTTTAACGTGTGTATGAACTCGCTCTTTAGATGCGGCTCCGGCCTGTACTTGATTTTAGTACGTCGAGCCTGGAAGTCTGTAAAGTTAGAACACGAAGAGACCTCTAACCAAGCATCCTTTGAAGGAGCGTGTATTTCTAGATCGTAACATTTGCTACACGAGAAACCCATGTCGCCGGTGCAAAGTAATAGCACATGATAGGGAAGTTTCAATGCCTTAATCAATTCTTCAGCATCGCCTCTTAGTTCTTCAAGAACCTCGTATGAGGTTTCAGGAAGAACGAATCTAACCATTTCTACCTTATTGAATTCATGTACCCTGATTATTCCCTTCGTGTCTGCATGTTTCCCGACTTCCCTGCGGAAAGACGGCAGGTATGCAGCATACAGTATCGGAAAGTCCTCTTTAGCGAGTATCTCGTCTCTTAGAAGGTTAGTTAATGGGACCTCTGCAGTAGGATTCAGATAGAGGTCCTCCTTCTCTATATGGTACATGTCGTCCTTAAGATTAGGATATTGTCCTGTACCAGTAACTGCGGCAGTGTTCACCACTATCGGAGGAAATATCTCTGTGTAACCTTGTTTGTTATGGGTATCGAGAAAATAATTTATTAAAGCCCGTTCAAGTCTTGCTCCATCTCCTTTGAGGCAATAGAATCCACTTCCTGCGACTTTAGTACCTCTTTCGAAGTCTATGATATCTAGGTCTTCACCGATTTCCCAATGCTCTTTGGGAGTAAAATCAAATATTCTTTTTTCTCCCCATTCATAAATTATGACATTTTCCGTGCTGTCCTTTCCTACGGGAACACTTTCATGAGGTATATTTGGAATATTTAGCACGCAGTCGTTACGAATGATATCCAGTTCCGCCATTCTAGCATCGTTTTCTTTAATGGATTCTCCAGTTTCCCTCATGTCAGCAATTTTTGCATCCTTTTCGGGACCCTTAGGTGCCTTGGCTATCTGTGCAGAAACTTCATTCCGAAGTTTCCTTAATTCATTGTTCTTACTCGTTAGCATTCTCCATTCGGAATCCGCTTCGAGGAATGTATCCAGGATATCGGTGCTTTTGTTCCTGTTGATAAGCATCGTCCTTATCATTTCAGGTTCTGTTCTAATTATGTTGATATCCAACATACTATCGCCTCAGAACTTTTTCTGACTTAGGGAGTTCCATGTCCTTTTGTCAGTTAGAACAAAAACTCCTCCTCGTACGTCCACTACAATCGATCCGGTGGCTTCTGATATTTGAACAGCTAATTCCGCAGCATCACTTTTCGCGTTAGGAAGGACTTTGACCTTGATCAGACGGTTCTTCTTCAATTGGTTTACAATCTCGTTTAGGAGACCTTCGTCAACGCTTTCCTTACCGACATGTACTGTCGGAGTAAGATCATTAGCGCGTCTCATCAGCTCTTTTCTGGCTTCTCTCTCGGTCATTTTTCTGTTCCCTCGTGTATGGTAGACGTTTGACGACGTCGCATTCTTTGCATGTGATACTGACCTTTCCGTTGGTAAGTCTCACTGTACAGTTTATTCCTGCGATCAGAGGGATTAGGCACCCTTGACAATACCTGAATTCTTTTGGAATCCCAGTACGGGTTTTCATCCCAATGCGTCGGGCCAGGTCAACGTAGCGTCTGGCTCTCTCAGACTTTCCCTCTTTGACTGCTTCTACGGCCATGGACGTAAGTCGATCTATGCGCTGTAGGCCAAGGTCCGCTGCCTGTCTGGAGGAGATGCGTCTTTTCGACATCAATTAGCCACTATGCATAGATGATATAAATATTGGGGATAAAAATTCAGTAAGGAATCATAGATAAAAGGTAATCGCGAATTTCTATCTCCTCTTCACCGAGTCCTTCCTTTGTTTGATCTACGTAAGTTTCCCAAAGGAATATGAAATAATCGTGAAATTCAATAACGGCATCATTCCAGTTTGGCTTCGATCTAGATATTCCAAGAATTTCGTTCTTAAGTATCCATTTCCTGGATTTTCTGTCGAATGAGACATCTGCTGCAATGGAGTTGAGTAACGCCAAGTCTCTAACAGGAGTTATTATCCTTTTGAAGACTATTCCTGGAAAGTTGTCTATGTTATAGATGTCTCTTATCTCAACTATATCGTCATTTTCATCTAGAACAGCAAATCCAGACAAAAGGCATGCTCCTGCCTTTGAATATTTTTCCGCTGTAGTTTCGTTAAATTCTTTTCCTGTGGTTATTTTATAGAAATTTGAGCCAGTGTCTAGATAATAGGCGTTCCTGCCTTTCGTATCAGGGTTTCGACAGATTACGCCTGCTAAGGTGCATGTAATGGTTTTTGTGTCTGCATTGACACTTTCTATAAAACGTTCTGATTGCGTGTTATAGAGTTCTTTAAGTATTCTTCTTCGGCCGTAGCTGAATTTACAACCTTCTAAATTGTCGCATAAGGCCATAAGATCTTTAGCAATCGCAACTTTGTAACGAGGATCAGTATATTTTTCAGAAAGCCAGCGATTTATGATCTCACTGCTAGCAACGTCTAATGTGTTTTCAAGCATGGACAACGCTGCGTTAAGAATGGAATTTTCCTCTTCACGTTCTATCGGGTCATGACTAAGATTGAACTTAGATCTGAACTCTTCAGGGGTACGGCCCTGTAGCCCCATCTCCGCAGTAACGATGTACATACCCACATGAGTTAGCAAATTTTGAACATCATTCATTATCTTATCTGCTTGTTCAGTGGTAAGATTTTTCTCTTCTTCAGGGACCACATTAAAGATCAGTGTATTCATGGAAGTAAAAGGGGATGCCTCTTCATATTTTTAACATGATTCCTGAATTATGCGTTTTTCCTTCTTAAAAATATTTTTTAATGGTTTTTTCATCATAAATTATATAGTGAACCTATACTTCATGAGTCTAAGAGGTCACATATTCGGACCTGACTTTATTTTAAAAAGAGAGTAGCTCTTAAATATAAAATCAGGAATGTGTGCCCATCGCAATCACTTGGTGGTGCAAATGGTAAGAAAGCCCGCATCTATGTATAGAGAGGTTAAAGGACAGGCGAATACTCGCCGTGAATACGTAGGAGGAATTCCTAACAGTAGGCTCAGCCAGTTTGAAATGGGTGACCGCTCTGGAGAATTCCCGATAAAAATGTCGCTTAGAGTAGAGAACAGAGTACAGATCAGGCATACTGCCTTAGAAGCTGGACGTATAGCCGCTAACAGAGTGCTAGGTAAGTCAGGAGTATCCTCATACCATTTCACAGTTAGAGTCTTCCCACATATTGTTCTCAGAGAGAATAAATTGGCAACTGGAGCAGGTGCAGACCGTGTTTCAAGTGGAATGCGTAATGCGTTTGGTAAGAATGTCAGTACTGCTGCAAGGCTTAAGCGTGGACAGGCTGTTTACACAGTACGTTGCACGCCTGCTACATTCAACTCAGCGAAAGACGCTCTTTGGAGAGCGTCCATGAAAATGCCTTCTCCCTGCTACGTTGATGTGGAAGAGGGTAAGGAATTCGCCCAGTGATGTTCGACCTGGAGATAGGGCGGACCACCGAATGGATAACTTCTAAAGGTTATTCGAGGGTGGCCGTCCAACTCCCGGAAGGGCTAAAGTTAAGATCTTCAGAAATAGCTGAATCTTTACGTAGTTCTACAGGTTCTGAGATAATTATTATCGGGCGCCCTTGTTACGGCGCCTGTGATTATTATTCCAATTATAAGGATATAGCCGATGGGCTTATTCATTACGGGCACGCGGCAATGCCATCTCTTGGCAATGACCCAGATGTTCTTTTTATAGAGGCCCGGGCTAAAGTTTCGATTACTAAATCATTTACAGATTTAGTAGAACAACTACCAAAGAAAGTAGGGGTATTGGCGTCTATACAATACGTTGGACTGATCCCGGAAGCAATAAGAATCATCGAAGCGTCAGGAAGGGAAGCCTTTTTGTCCGAAGGAGATACAAGAATAAAGTATCCCGGGCAAGTTTTAGGTTGTGATTGTAGTACTGCCGAACGTATTATGGATTCCGTGGATGCGTTTCTTTTTTTGGGTGAAGGAGACTTTCATCCTTTGGCAGCAGCTTTCGGGACTGATAAGATATTATTTGTTCTCAATCCAATAACTGGAGAGATGAGAAACATTGATAGCATCAGAGACAGGATGTTAAGAAAACGATTTGCTGCAATAACATTGGCATCAGACGCTGAAAGCTTTATGGTGATCATATGTAGCAAAGTAGGTCAAAATCGTTCCGCTGAAGCTAAGGAAGTAGTAGAAAAAATTCGTGAGGCTGGTAAAAAAGCTTATCCGATAATTCTGGATGAAGTTAATTCTGAGACTCTGGCACATTATCGAGTAGATGCGTTTGTTAACACTGCGTGTCCACGTATTGCAATCGATGAGTCTGCTAGATTCGAGAAACCTGTACTAACGATTCCTGAAATCGAGATTGTACTAGGGCTTCGTGATTGGTTAGATTATGAATTCGATGCTATACGTAATTGATTCTCATCTAACGTTTGAAGTTCGACTACTTTAAAATAATTCGGAGGTTATGGGCACACATGGTAACTTCGAAAGAGCTTTTGTCGGGGACACTTTCTGATGCACGTATTGGCATTGGACGTGGTTCGGACACAGGCAATATAGAGCGAAGCGTCCACGCTTTTAAAAGCAAAAACATAACCATTTACGATGATCCGGGGAAACTCGCAGAGGATCTAAGTTCAGGCAAGATTGATGCAGCTATTCGCGGAGATATGTCTTCGTCCGTTCTACTTCCTCATATTAAGAGGGCTTTGAATACACAGGTTCTCGAAAGAGTAGTTCTTATGGAGCCTGCGGACGGAAAGCTGTTTTTACTATCTCCCGTGGGGATAGATGAAGGCTGGACAATATCTCAGAGATTTGCATTAGCTGTTCATTCGGTAGAACTGGCTAAAAAAATAGGGCTCGGAACTAAGATAGCAGTAATGTCAGGCGGAAGATGCGAAGATTACGGCAGATGTAAAGCAGTCAACAATAGCATCGATGACGCTTTGGCCCTTGTTAAAATGCTAAAGGATGAAGGTTACGATGCGTACCATTCACAGATACTCATTGAGAATGCAGTGAAGGACGCAGACATAGTCATCGCGCCTGATGGCATATATGGTAATTTATTGTTCAGGTCCATGCATCTGGTCGGTAATGTATTAGCAATAGGCGCGCCTATTGTGAACTCAGATAAAATATTCATAGACACGTCCAGAGCGAAGATGGATTATCAAGATTCCATATCGCTGGCACTTAAACTTACGGAGAAATAAAAATGCGACTAGAAATTGATGGAGAGTATTCAGGTATTAGGTTTTCAGCATGCCATTTTATTCCAAAGCATGAGAAATGTTCTCGGCTTCACGGGCACTCTTACGTAGTACGTCTGAGACTCGAAGGGGATATAAACGATAATGGAATGCTAATGGATTTTGTTATTCTTAAAAAGGAACTTCGTTCTATTATGTCGTCGATGGACCATCGTACGTTACTTCCAGCTTCGTCTAAAGATGTCAAGCTTACGATAATTGATGACTCTGTGGAAGTGAACACTTGCGGAAAGCGTTATGTGTTCCCACTGGAGGATGTTGTTATATTGGATCTTTCTAACACTACGGCAGAGGAAATGGCTAAACTTATGGTAAGACAAATGATTCAAGATGTTGAATTTCCAGAGAACATACACTCGGTATCAATAGGTTTAGATGAGGAACGCGGTCAGACTGCTTGGTATACGGAGGAGCTGCGATGACCAAAGCCGTTGTGCTATTATCTGGGGGTTTGGATTCAACTACCACGTTAGCCCAGGCGATAGATGACGGCTTTGAAGTTTACGCAGTTAGTTTTAGATACGGGCAGAGGCACAGCAGAGAGCTCATATCAGCCGCTGAGATTTGCAATCATTATGGCGTTATGCACAGTATAATTGACATAAATCTAACATCATTTAAATCTGCATTAACGGACTCTGATATGGATGTTCCACAAGATCGTAAAGGCAGTTTAGATAAAGAAATACCAATAACATATGTTCCAGCTAGAAACATAATATTTTTAAGTATAGCTGCAGGATTGTGCGAATCAGTTGACGCCGATAGAATATACATTGGCGCCAATGTTATCGATTATTCAGGGTATCCGGACTGTCGCCCTGAGTTTTTTAAATCATATGAAAATATGCTCGAAAAAGGGACTAAAGCAGGGGTTGAAGGTAATCCCATCAAAATTATAACTCCTATATTGAATATGTCTAAGGCAGATATTGTACGTATCGGTAAAAAATTGAACGCTCCACTGGGCCTTACATGGTCCTGCTACGAAGGCGGTAAAAAGGCATGCGGTCATTGCGATTCATGTATACTACGACTCAAAGGATTTGAGGAAGCAGGATATGTGGACGAGATCGAGTACGAGTGATCTTTATGAAAATCTATGAAACATTTACTTCGTTACAAGGCGAAGGGTTAATGATGGGAGTACCTACATTTTTTATCAGGACTTCGGGGTGCAATCTCGATTGTTATTGGTGTGATACTAAATACGCTTTTGACGAAGGTAAATATTATGATGTTACGGCGTTAGCCGAACTCTCTACTGTTTCTCATATATGCATTACAGGCGGTGAACCGATGTTACAAAAGGAC
>DATESF010000060.1:0-11865 GCA_035271005.1 Candidatus Methanomethylophilaceae archaeon
GCTCTTGAATCAGGATGTAACGTAGGCATAATATCTGCCGATGAAGCCGAACGCCAGATAAATTTAATGAATGCAGCGACAGAAATGGAGAAGAAAAAAGGTTTGGCCAGTAAGGTATACATGAAACCGTCCTCCGGAGTGACCAAACTTAGCGCTTGCAAAAAAATATGCGATGTATTATCGAAAGGCGGTAAGGTTGCTGTAGTAATGAACGCTAAAAAAGAACTCGCTTATCGTTTTTCTGATATGTTTTTAGCAGTCGACGAAGCTCGGAAGATTCTTGGAGGCAGTACTTTTTTTGTTGCCAATCTTGATTCTGAAAAAGGGCTTCCAAGAATAAGGAATTATGCTAAAAATATAAAGACTCAGTTAGAAGAAAATAACATTAAAATAGACGCTATTGTCGGTGGTCTGGACGAATACGCCCTTATTGGTGAAAACATGAAATCCGAGGTTGACAAATTTAATCCTGATTTAACTATAATCTTAGGAATATGTCACGCATACCCAGATCTAAAAAAGGATGACATACTTATCACTGATCAACCCAGGCAGTTGACAAATTATATTAACTCTGGATTTCCAAATGCTGTTGGAGAGATTTCATCTCATTCTATGGTTATGGGTACCGATGTGATAATCGCTTTGGAAACCGCAGATACCCTTCGGGAATTGGTGAGGGGAAATTGAAAGGTATTGTTATAACTGGCACTAGAAGCGGTGTTGGTAAAACGTCAATAACAACTGGCTTATTGGCAAGACTTTCTAAAAAATATAAGGTTCAAGCATTCAAAGCTGGCCCTGATTTCATCGACCCAATGTATCACACTCTTGCTTCTGGACGAAGATCTAGGAATCTTGATTCATATATGATGGACGAAGATACAATTCGGAACATTGTAGGTTATGCTTCAAAGGATGCAGATTTATGCATCATCGAAGGTGTTCGCGGTCTTTATGAAGGATTTTCTGCAGATTCTGATATTGGATCCACAGCGAGAATTGCAAAAATATTAGGGTTTCCAGTAATTTTAACTGTGGACGTTAGGTCCCTCAATAGAAGTGCAGCCGCAATTGTTAACGGTTTTTCGGATTTTGACCCTGAAGTTAACATAAAGGGATTGATACTCAATAATATTTCTGGAAAGCAGCACGAAGATAAGATAGACGATGTAATGAGTAGATATTGTAAACAGGAAGTCATAGGAAAGATAGGCAGACTTTCAAAAAGCCCCACAAAAGAAAGACATCTGGGTCTTGTTACTCCTAATTCAAAAAATAAGCCTGATCTATCACCGTTAGAAAGAATGACTGAAAACGTTGATCTAGATGTTCTAATGAATATAGCTGAATCGTCCCATGCCAATCTTCCTGAGGAAATTCCTTATGTTAAACGAAATACGGGATTACGTGCGGCAGTAGCGATGGACGATTCGTTCTGCTTTTATTACAAAGAAAACTTAGAATGTTTAGAAGCATCAGGAATTAAAGTTCAAGAGTTTGCTCCAACTGATGGAGAATCTCTTCCAGATGCTGACATGTACTATCTCGGTGGAGGGTATCCTGAATTGCATGCAGAAAAACTTTCTTCAAATAAGGATTTTATGGAAGGGCTAAAGAACGCTTCTGAAGAAGGTAAGCCGATTCTTGGAGAATGTGGAGGATTATTGACTATGTGTAATAATTTGAAAGATTCTCACGGTACGACGCATAAGATGTCAGGAATATTTGACGCTGAAGCTGAAATGACTAAAGTTCGTCATGGACCTACATATGTATCTGCTAGTTCAACAGATATTAATCCACTTTTTAATTCTAATATACGCGCACACGAATATCACTATTCTGAAGTGTATGTGAATGATGATGTGTCCTTTGGATACGAACTAAACCGGGGAGCTGGAATCACCGGAGAAAAGGATGGCTTGGTGTACAAATCTTCACTTGGAACTTATATGCACCAACATGCATTATCAACCAGTGATTGGGCGTCCGGATTTATTTCTAAGTCCAAGTGATTAATTACTCATCTTTTCAATTAGGCCTTGGGATTCTTTCATATCGGATTCAGAGATATTCAAGGAATTTTTTAGATCATATTCCTTCACTTCGTTCATACACTCTACCTCTGCGGTAATAGTCCCATCTTCTAAGGCTTTGAACTTCACCGTTATGGGTGTATTCATGTCGATACCAGGCGGAAGGTCCATATCGAAAGCACCTACGTAGGCTCCATCGATTAAATCAGTCCTAGGCGTGTTATCTGAACGTTGCGCTGAGTCTTCAAAGATTTCTATTAGCACGGAAGGTTGTCCCTTTTCCATGGGATTATAGATTTTGACGCTTTCTATCGGGAGCGTCTCATTCCTGTATATTAAATTAGAAATCATATTTTTATCGCCGTAGTTTACTCTGATTCCGAATGTTTTACTAAGTACGTTCTTAATATTCACTGAATGTTCAGAAGATTCAATCTCTCTTAGTGACTTAGATCTTGAAAATATCGCCGCTCCTTTTGCAATAGACTGATCTGGATCAAACAGCCTTACTTTGGCATCGGGGTATTTATTCAGAATGCCACCTTTAATCTGAGGCATCCTACACGAACCACCGACTAAGACTATCTCATCGATATCATCCATTATAAAATCTTTTGAATCGAGAACATTTCCTATGATTTCCAGAGTACGATTAAGAAGAGGTGCAGTTACGCTTTCAAATTCTTTTCTACTTATTGTGTATACAGTTCGCTCTCCACTAACGCTCATCGAGCCTCTTGTAGATTCAGCTGTCGTGAGTCTCTTTTTTATCGATTCTGTATCGATGTTCAAAGTAGCAAAGGCATTCTCATCATCTTCGATCTCTTCTATCGATATATTGGAAGATTGCGATATTTTATCCTTTATTAGCGAGGCTAAAGCAATATCCCAATCTTTCCCTCCGAGAAGACCTTCTCCGTCCGTAGCTACTGCATTAAAAGTATTGCCTTCTATCTCCAATATAGTGACGTCAAACGTGCCGCCGCCTAAATCGTAAACCATGATCCTTTTCTTCGAACCATCTGAACCATAACCGAATGATATAGCTGCGGCTGTCGGCTCGTTTATAATAATCACTTCATCTAAACCTGCAATCTTTCCGGCATACTTGGTAGAGTCCCTTTCCTTCTGACCGAAGTACGCAGGGCATGTTATTACAGCTCTTTTTACATCGCAGTTATGTACTTCATTAAAATCGTTAAGCATCTTCTTAAGAATAGCTGCAGAAAGCGTTATCGGAGTGTATATTTCCCCGTCTACGTTCACTTTGAAATCAGTCCCCATCTGTCTTTTTACAGACATGAACGTTCTATCGGCAGGATACATGATAGCCATATCCTTGGCGGGAGAACCGACTATCATCTCACGGTTCTCGTCAAAGAGTACGACTGAAGGTGTCGTATCTTCTTGTTCAAAATTCTTCTCAATTATTGGGTTACCCGTCTCGTCAATATACGCAAGGCACGAGTAAGTAGTACCAAGATCGATACCTATGTAAAAATTATCTTTCATATTCATACCTCCATCAATTTATAGTAACTTAATTTATTTATATTATTAAATATCAATTTTTATTCCCCTGATATTGATTACCAAGTAACCATATGAGAGGGTCTTCTACTCTGAAAGGGGATATACCCCTGTCTAGTATTACGCCTTCTGGATTCCATCCAAGTGAGGATACGGCAAAGAGACAGTATTTTTCAAAACCGTTGATAATATCAATGAACTCTTTCGGAACCGAACGCCTTAGATATTCGTATAATTCAGCGTCTATCTGCATAAAGTTTTCTTTGTCGTAGATTCCTCGTTCTCGTGGTATGCGTAACGAGGATCCAGTACCGAATAAAACTTTTTCTTCTTCATCGTTTTCTGAAACTTTCATCAATACATCGCTTTTTGTAAAAGCCATAGCCAAAGGTATAGGAATTTTGCTGTTTGAAGATATATTCATGGCAGAACGTATCGTTCCGCTTATTGCAGAAACGGTTTTAACAATATCTTCCGACGGTCGCGGCTTATTATCCGTACGTATCCTTTCGTTCACATAGGGTATTTGAAGTGGGTCTATAAGACAAATGATTCCTGAAGCATTCGAAATAAAAGATTCTAATTGTATTCCCTCGTTTGTAGCATCAAAAAATGCCAGTGTTGCGTCAGGAAGATTTTTATTCGGGAATCTGACGTAATATATCATTGGTTCCATCAGGCTGTTTCTATCATTAGATGAAAGTTTTCGTCCGCCTTCATACAATTCTTTGAAATAATATTCGCGATATTTTATTGTCGTTTTATCTGACGCTGGAACAACTATTGCATCAAATTCTTGGGCGAAGGAATTCTTAATCTGATTGATTAAAACTGAAGTATAATGACTCATTCCCGAGCCCTTTGGACCGATTATAACAAATATATTATTTTTTCCACCTTCTGCTTCCGGCGGAATAGGATTATGACAGATGGGGCACAATCTTTTGTGTACTGGACGACGACACATGTCACAGATTCCAGAGGAATCACGAACGATATGCTGTTTCGTCTTTACGGCACCTTCTCCATCTGGATCCTTTCCTAAAAACGTGCTGTTCTCCACGTCTATTTCCTCATCATCTTCTATCGAGCGGTACGCTTTTCCCTTATCTATTTTACCCTCGTCAATGGCACGAACAAACATTCTAGTACAAGATTTATTGACGCACTGATAATGTATATCGTTAAGATCGAAGGAATTAAAGCAAAAAGGACAGATATAGTCGTTATTCATCACGATTCCTCCCGTATAGAGGATGTATGAACTTAAATTCAGCATAATCTTCGCTGTTCTCAAAAAATATTCTCATATGTTCAATGTCCAATAGTTTAGTTTTGATATTGAACTTACATTGTCCATTTTTCACTAGCATTGGAACTTCAGATTTCCATATAGTTTCGCCATCTTTAGAGTTTAACGGAATACCTTCTAAAGTGCAAACCGCAATTATTGGTGGAATAAATTCAACCTCGCTGTTGGTTTGCATGGTGACTCGAGCTACATTGTTTGTAGATCGTTCAACAAAATAATGTATTTTCCTATAAGTTCCTGCAATTACATCAAAGGCCATAGCTCTTGATACGGTTTTCTTTTCTTCTATATCATAGATTACGTACATAGTTACGGTTCTACGAGAGTAATTTCCCATAGGGATTTTTATCATCTTATTTTTTGAATAAGCTTCAGCGGATACAGTGATCCTTTCTCCGTTCAGGTCATTAGGACCTTCGGCAGGTTTCCCTGAATCTGTAATAACGATGACTGCAGATTCAGCCCCTTTAGGCCAGGATACAGAAACTAAACATTCTCCGCCGACAACAGTCCAATCAACATCTCTAAACGGTTTTAGTTCAGCTACTCTTACTTCTTGGCCTCTTATAGCATATTTTCCAATAGGAATCATGGGATAAATGTATTGAACCGTCCCATCTGGTAGCGAAAAACGTACTTCTTCGTCTTTACCCTCAATTAGAGTCAATGGAGTCATCCAGGAATCTATATCTTCTTGTTTGATCAACAGCCCCTGCATTTTGATGCTCTTAGGTGAAGAATATAGAATCACATTTTCACCAGTCCATTGAGCCGTAAATGTACCGTCAGATTTATTCCACGATATGTTTAGGTCTTTGACAGGATTAGGTAGTTCCTTTGTTGCGCAAGAGAATATGGATCCAGAAGAACGTTCAATACGTCCTTCTGAAGATTCATATTCGGTGACGAACAGATAATAATAAACTGAGTCTCCGACTAATCCTCTATCTTCTATGATATTAGATTCAGTTTCTAATTCAATTTCTTCGTGGCTTTCTTCACGTTTTCTCCAAATTCTGACTCTAATACAGTTCTTTGGTTTGGTATATGATATAAGTAACCCATCTTCAAGTGGTTCGATATTTACGTTATTTACTTCGGAGTACACAGAGATAGGACCACAAGAAGTGCTATCCTTTGAAAGGACGCCCCATCTTCTAGATTTCACAGTATAATAGTAAGGTACTCCTGGTTCAACGGAATCATCTAGAAAATATCCTGTATCTATCTCCGCTATCGGTAATGATGTGGGCCCGGATTCAGGTATTGAGTACGAGTCTCTATAGATGCAGAATTTTATTTTGTCCCTGTTTGAAGGTACAGAGTATTTTATCAGTATTTTTCCGTCTCCTGCCTTGAATGATATGTCTACAGGAGGGGCAGGTGGATATCTGCTAAGTACTTCAGATACTCGCGGATGATCTGGACACATCTCAGCAGCTGTGACGTAAAGATTTAAACCTCCGTCATTTGAATTTTCTGCTTTCTTTATTAATTTTTCAGCTTCCCTTAGACGTTTAATAGAATCGTTGTAAATATTTTCCATGTCTCTATCATTTTTAAGAAACATCTCATAGTGTGCCAGTAATTTTTCTATTGCTTCGACGGCCTCGCTAAATCTTCTAAGATCGTAAGCTTGAACGATACGTCTTTTATTAGAAAATAATCTTTCTTTAGAGACGTTTATAGTATGCTCTATTTCCTTTATGGATGCGTAGGTAGAATATTTATTTTTAAGAGTCTCTAATTCATTCAAAGCTTCGTCTACTAATCCCTCTGTTAATAATTTTTTAATTATTTCTTCGGATTCTAATGCTTTTTTATATCCGCTTATTAAATCGAATCCGCATTTAACACATGAACGGTTAGTTGAAGATTGTATGGCGGTGCATTCTGGACACACTATTCGTATTGAATCGCCGCATATTGAACATCGCGTCGCTTCGGCATCTGAATCTACGAATGCGTTACAACTGGAACACCTTATCATCTGGCTATCTGAATCTGAAAAATTAATTATGAATTTTTTACTGATGCAAAAATCTTCCAATATGCGTATCGCAAGGTTAAAATCAAGATGAGGGTTTGTGAAATATGTGGAAATTATGCTGTCTATATACGAACGGCCTTGAGGTTGCGTATATTCTTCTTCAATAATATCCATTATGGGAATAAGCGCCCTCTGGCACATTCCATATTCTATGAGTTCATTAAGCAAATCATCTGAAAGTGTAAGTTTTACAGCCCTCATGGTCTGAATGTAAGTATCTTGCTGAGGAAGAGTCTCGGGACGTACTCCATTCACTCTTTTTTCACATTTTTCAAAGGTTTTTCTAATATCTTCAGTAGAACTATTATCGTTTAATTCTGGAAGTTCTATCTCAAGTGATTTGTTTCTGATAAGATCATTAAGCATTTCTACAGGAGTGAAAGCATTGACTGTATTGAGTGCACGATAAGCGTTTATTACGAATTTCGATGCAGAATATTCAGAATCATGTTCACGTACGCCCGAAAGGTTTACTAGATCTTCTGCTAAAACTCCTTCCCATCTAAGTTTTCTAATTAATGACTCAGCAGCTCCAGGAATTCTTACTGGTGTGCCGTCATGAAGTATTACGAAATCCTTTTTCAGCATGGAAGCTTTGGATTTAAGAAGAGATCTTCCGTCCTCAAATTCCTTTTTTCTAAGAGTCTCGTCTCCCATAACTCGTTTGATTTCCGGTATTGCATCTAAATCCTCATGGAATCTGAATCTTCGACTAACATCGTTCTGTCTGTCATGCCCTTCTTCCTTCCATTTTCTTTCCTTGGAATTAATAATACTCGATATCAATTCAATATCGTAAGTGTCTTCTTTGAAAGGATTGAGGCCTAACATTCTACAGAAGTTTTTTTTCTTAGTCATAGAGCGCCTCTGATATCGTTGTTAATCTTACTGGATTTCACTACCGTAGCAATAGTTCCAAAAGTCTCGCCGAGTTGCTCTAGCGTGGTAAAAATCCCGCCTTCTTCAACCGTAGCTATCTGTCTTAAAAAAGATCTGTCTGCTTCGCCGAATCCTACGGCGATAGTCGATATTCCTTCCGTCCGACATTCCATTACTTGGTGGACTGCTCGGTTACGGTTACCCCATATTCCATCTGTAAGTACGATTATTACATTAGCGCCTGTTTTACCTTCAAACAGATTTTTTGCCTGTTCGAAGGGTGTGGCATCTGTACCTCTACCTGCCATGTTAACTTTGATACTTTTTATTGAGCTAGTGATTGCATATCTGTCCATGGTCAGATCTCGTACGACTTTTGTTTTGTCGCCGAATACTATCAAAGCAAATCTAGTAAATTCATCAGAAACTTCGTTTACAAAATTGGAAACTGCAGTCTTTGCTTTTTCCAGAGGGGTTCCGCGCATACTGCGTGATAAATCTAATGCAATAACGATATTCTTCATTATTGGGGCGTTTGTTTGTCTTAAGCCAGGACGTTCGCCCATCCATTGCATATCTTCTGGAAGAGGTTCCGAATCGATTACAAGTTCAACATTATTTTGAAATGCTGATATACCCACAATTCCATTTTCATCATAATTATACTCTATTTCAACAAGGGCCCCGTCTCCAAAATTATCTATTCCTGAGATCTTCATTCTTGCTAACGTTAAGCAATCAATCGGTCTATGTGATTCTCCTTGTAAAGTAAAAAGTTCAATGTTATCTGTCATGTTCCCCGGTTCTATCTTAAACAATTTTCTAACCGATGAGGGAATAATCGAATTACGTTTGATCATTATCTCGTTAATGTATTGCTTGCCGTCCTCTCTTACTGATAAGGCCCCTAAACTATGAGATGTGACATCTGTGAACTCAATAGACTTTTCTTCGGCCTCGAAAGCGTATGATGACAGCGCCGCACCCTTAACGACGGCTAGGTCAGTGTCGTCATGTTTAACTATTGGTTTTTTTGAAATATTTGAGAGACGAGTAGATATGTTAGGAAGGCGAGTAGAACCTCCAACTAATAAAATTTCGTCGATATCATTCCAACTCAATTCCTTTTCGATAAGAATACGTTCGCAGACTTCTTGAGTAGAAGCAAAAAGAGGCTCGCTTATTATTTTTAATTGTTCTGCAGTGAGAGTATAATCTGCGACCTCTCCCTCATATTCTAAATGAATGTTAAGGTCACTTTTTTCTGTAAGTTCTTTTTTGAGTTCTTCAACTGATACAATAAGACTGTTTTTAGCAGCCTCGTCATCTCTTATATCAAATCCAAAATCTTCGAAAAATTTATTGCAGAAATATGTAATAATGGCATTATCCCAGTCTTTCCCGCCAAGTAATTGATTGCCGTCCGTCCCAATCACAGTAATATTTCCATTCTCTATGTGTACAAGAGTAACGTCAAATGTTCCTCCCCCCAGATCATAGACCATTATGATCTTGTCACTGAAATTGTTATATCCATATGATATGGCGCCTGCAGTTGGTTCATTTATTATTTTTAATACTTTGATGCCACATCTTTCTCCAGCTCTTACGGTCGCAGTTCGTTGAATATCATTAAAATAAGCTGGTACTGTAATAACGGCTGAGTCTATTTTTTTCCCTAACGACAATTCTGCGTCGGAAATCAAATGTTTTAATAATATAGCTGAAAGATCTTCGGCCGAATAGCTTTTTTCATTAGCCGTAAATGAATAATTGGTATCGCCATTCGCCCGTTTAAAAGATGCTGCTATTGTTCCCTTGCCTTGCGATTGCATATTCTTTGCGTTCTTACCGATCAGCAAAGTCCCGTCAGGATCAAAGTATATGACCGATGGAGTAAGAAGATCGCCATCCATATTGGGTATTACTGTCGCCTCTAAAGAATCTTTATCAAAATATGCCACTGCGGAGTAGGTTGTTCCCAGATCAATTCCTACTTTCATCCATGCATCCCGTTTAAGTAATTATCGTTGCGATATTTAATATCTGGCTAATCAATGCGAATTTCGTAATGATGCCTTTGTTTAACGTTCCTATAAGGCGATATTTTATTTCATTACGAAATTCGTAGTAACGTAATTTCAAACAACTCTGTGTTTTTACGTTAAGTTAAAAAAAGTCTAGCTTTTTATTATAGTAGATTGAAAATTCATTCAACAATATTCGAGTGAACACACGATTAATTTATGAATAAAGAACATATCATGATATTATGAACGCCGAACAAGCAGAAGAGATGTGCCAAAAGGCAGTATTGTATATGGTAGGGTCCGGCGAATGTGAAAAAAATCCTGAAGAAGCTGCTCGTTTGTTCTCAATCGTTGCCGATGAGGGATACGCACAAGGAATGTTCGGATTTGCAGAAATTTTAATGGTAGGTTTCGGCATTCCAAAGGACGGCGAACGTGCAATCAGTCTTTACAAAAAAGCTGCGGCAATGGGTCACGCGGAATCTAATTTCAGACTTGGAATGATATACACAGGTGATTACGGATTCCCCGAAGATCCCGAGGCATCCTTCAAATACTTTTTAAGTGCAGCAGAAGCAGGAATGTTTCCTGCCTTTGCATTCATAGCAGAATATTATTTTCATGGTCATGGGACAGAAAAGAATATGGAGGAAGCGTTCAAATGGTTCCTTAAATCTGCAGACGCCAAGGATCCAATCTCAATGTTCATGGCTGGATACATGTACGAAACAGGTACAGGTACGGATATGAATGAAGAGGATGCGTATGAAATGTTCATATGTTCCGCAGAAGCAGGAATTCCTGAAGCAATAATGAAGGTAGCGGATCTTACGTACTCTGGCAAGATTCCAGGAGGAGCGGAAGAAACTTTCAAATGGTACTCCAAAGCCGTAGAAGCAGGAGTAACATCTGCAAAGGTTAGCTTGGGAACACTTTACTACGAAGGTAAAGGCGCACCCCAAGACATGGAAAAAGCCTACTCATTATATTCTGAAGCTTCAGAAGAAGGTGATGTTGATGCATCCTTCATTAAAGGTAAAATGGAGATACAAGGCATTGGTACTGAATCAGATTTTGCTAAAGGTGTCAAATCTATGACCAAAGCCTCCGAGCAGGGAAGTGAAGAAGCAAAGCAACTGCTAAATGAACTTCGCAAGGCTCAGAATACTCAACTGATAGGTATTGATAACGCTGAAGAATAATCAGTCTTCGCAATAATCAAAGTCTTCTGTTGATACACCGCAGTCAGGACATTCCCAGTCTTCAGTCAATTCGCTGAACTTGGTGCTTTCCTTATTTTCATCGTAGATGTATCCACAGACAACGCATTCGTACTTCATGGAAGCTAATGCTCTTTAGGGTTTATTAATTTTTTTATTTGACGACCTGGTCAACAGACACATTCGTTTCTTTTACGGTCTTTGAAAAACGTCTAGAGTCTTTAACTATGTATGATAGAATGATGGCTATTATCGATGTAATGATGGCTGCTATCACCGCTATTGAAAATCCCGAGGTGAACTCTGATACGCTTAATAATGAGAAACTTTTTCCGGGTGATCCTGATGCAAGTGAGAAAATCGCAGCAAACAAAGCTGTCCCTACTCCGAAACCTAAGTAGAGAGATAAGGACATCATAGACGAGCCCATTCCACCGTGTCCTTCAGGAGCATGTTCTACAACACGGCTTCCCATGGGCCCTCCAGAAATTCCCCAACATATTCCCATTAGCACCATAACGGGTATCAGGATCCAACGTCCGTTCTCTGGTATCATGAACCATAATATCACGTTATATGATAACATAATAATACAGGCTACGACAGCAAACCATCTTCGTCCCAACCTATCAGATAATTTTCCAAATGGTAAGCATATCACAGCAGTTATCACTGAAGGTATGAGAAGATAAAGTGAACTGTAACTTGCTGTAAAACCTAGACAGAGGCTCATATAGAACGGCAAGAGATAGAAAATTCCCATGTATGTTATGTTCAACATCATGTTTGCCATAAAGGCTGAACT
>DATESF010000061.1:0-4856 GCA_035271005.1 Candidatus Methanomethylophilaceae archaeon
GTTACTGCTAACAATTTCTTAGATGATGGCGATTTTGAAAATTCATTTATACATTTTGAAAGGGCTGCAGATCTCGGAAGCCCCGATGCCATGTTTTTTCTGTCTCTTATGTACCGTGACGGTATGCACGTAAGGCGTAACATGCGAAAGTCACTGGCATTATTGGCTCGTGCTGCAGACGCAGGTTCTGTTGATGCGCAGTTCATGCTTGCTCGGTTATACGATGTAGGAGGAGGGCTTGCAGAGAGTGAGGTAGATTCCATAAAGTACTACACTAGAGCAGCTGCAGGAGGATATCTTTCGGCTTTCTATTATCTTGGCGAATATATGGAACATCCGGAAGTTCACGTTAGAAGATCTATTGGAAAATACCGGTGATCATTTGGGCTTTAAAGAACAGTTAGAAGCTGCTAATGCAGGTGATTCAAACGCTCAAACCGCTATGGGATATCTATTTTTTACTGGTGACGGTGTTGTAAAAGATCGTATCGAAGCTGCCAGATGGTTTCGAGCTGCCATAGAACAGGGCAACGCGGAAGCAATGTGTAATCTTGGCTACATGACAGTTCACGGGGAAGGTGCAACTTGCGACTTTGAAAAAGGATTTGAGTTATACAAACGATCAGCGGACCTCGGTTATTCTAGAGCGATGTTCAATGTCGCAGATATGTATTCCGATGGACGTGGAACCGATCAAGATTGGGAAAAAGCTCGATATTGGTACCAACGGGCCGCTGACAACGGATCCATACCAGCATATTACCGTATAGGTGTGATATACGAGTTAGGTCGAGGTGTAGACATCGATTACAAAAAATCTGCGAAAATATATCGTGATTGTTTTTTAGAAGGTTACGTCAATGCAGGATATCGCTTGGGTATGTTGCAGTTAGAAGGTAAAGGCATGGATAAAAATCCTGATTTAGCCGCTAAAATATTTCTTAAAGTAGCTAAACAATCGTCAGAAGACGCTATGTGTCAACTTGGTAAAATGTCATTAAGCGGTGAAGGGATGATCAAAAGCCTACGTAACGCTAAATCGTGGTTATCTAAAGCAGCTGCAAGAGGAAGTGAAGAGGCAAAAGACATTTTAGCGTCCGACGCCTTTAACGATTTATGACTACTGTAAAAGAAGGATTTTATTATACGAAAGAAGGAATTTGGGTCGAGATACGAGGAACTAAAGCAAGAATCGGTATCTCTGATAGAGCTCAGGATGATCTCGGTGAGGTCATATACGTTCAACCTCCCGTGGTCGGAAGAAGTATTTCTAAGAATGATGAAATTGGCGCCATTGAAAGTTTCAAAGCTATTGCACCTACAATCTCTCCAGTAACTGGAACTATATCGGCTATTAATCTAGCTTTAGAAGGCGAACCGGCGCTTATGAATTCTTCACCTTATGAAAAAGGATGGCTTGCAGAAATAGAACTTGATGATACAAATCTAGACGGACTTCTAACAGCTGATGAATATAAAGCGTTATAATGCATAATAATATACATCATATTACTAAAACAATCATTAACATTATATCCGCGTTCACTATTCATCATAATTAAGCACAATGAAAATGAACGAGTATCAACTGGAGACGATTAAGCGCAGACTTTCGACCATAAAGCAGGACAGTCCTTTTTACGGCAATATGTACGCTGATGTAGACACATCAAAAGTAGTCGACCAGAAAACCTTTGAAGAGTTACCGTTCACAGATAAATGTGATCTGCGCGTTGCATATCCTTTGGGACTTGCGGCAGTACCTAAAAAAGATATTGTAAGAATCCATTCATCATCAGGTACCACGGGAACGCCTGTCATCATACCTTACACCAAAAAAGATATCGATGACTGGACTATCATGTTCGAACGTTGTTACAGGATGGCTGGCATAACTGACGAAGACTGTATACAAGTCACACCAGGATACGGTCTTTGGACTGCTGGGATAGGATTCCAATGTGGTTCGGAAAGGATAGGCGCAATGACTCTTCCTATGGGACCAGGAAACACAGATAAGCAAATTCAGTTTATGATTGACTTCAATAGTACTGTACTTTGTTCTACGTCTTCGTACGCGTTATTACTATCTGAAGAAATAAAAAAACGTGGCGTAGGCGACAAACTATCTCTTAAAAAAGGAATAATAGGTTCTGAGAGATGGGGAGAGAAAATGCGTAACCGTATCGCCTCTGATTTAGGCGTGGAACTTTACGATATTTACGGCCTCACTGAAATATATGGACCGGGAATTGGAATCAGTTGTGATTATTCCAATGGTATTCACTTGTGGGACGATTACATTTATTTCGAAATAATTGACCCGATTACGGGTGAGGTTCTTCCAGACGGAGAAGAAGGAGAATTAGTAATAACGACTCTTCAGAAGGAAGGCGCTCCTTTGATAAGATACAGAACTCACGATCTAACACGCATAATACATGGTAAATGCACATGCGGTTCTAGTTTTCCTCGGGTGGATATCATAACTGGACGTACTGACGATATGGTAAAGGTAAAAGGAGTAAACATGTTCCCTGCTCAGTTCGAAGAAGTTCTAGCTGAGACTGAGGGACCAGAATCTGAATACCAAGTAATGATAGACCATCCTGAAGGAAAAGATCTTTTAACTTTATATTTCGAAACTAAAGTACCTGAGTCAGAATATAAGAATTTAGAAAAAGAAATTCAAGACCGTTTCAAATCCAAGGTCGGAGTTACGATAGCTCCTAAAGCGGTGAACGTAGGGGATCTACCACGTAGCGAGAAGAAGACCAGTCGTATATTCGATAACCGTTATTGATTATCTCTTAGATCCGCCGATCATCACAAGGTATGCCAGCAACGCTTCCAATTGTATGCGTTCATTACTACCTTCGACTATACGGAACTCTATTTCTCCAGTCTTATCTACTAAACGTACTTTCTCTGAATCAGAAATACTTAGGTCGAAGAAAGATGAGTGTATCTGACGAATAATATCTTGACCTGAAAGACCGAATTCGATCATAGTATTGTCAAGCATATCCCTGGCACGAACAAAGTTTCCATCAAGTGCAGTCTCAAGTATTTCTTTAACAAGGTCTGGATTAGCTAATCCAGTGGTTTGATAAATCGCATCAAGGTCTATGACTTTCCCTAGTGAAGCGGCAACCTGCAAAGAGTTCACGGCTCTTCGCATATCTCCTCGTGCTACATGCACAAGTCCTTGAAGAGCGTCTTCTTCGATTTTGACACTCTCTTTTTCGATTATCATATTTAGATATTCTTCTACGTCCTCTTTAGTAAGAGGTCTGAATCTAAAAATAGCACATCTGGATTGAATTGGATCGATTATTTTAGATGAATAATTACATGAAAGAATGAAACGACAGATCCTAGAATATTTTTCCATGGTTCTTCTAAGTGCAGATTGGGCGTCGTGAGTCAATGCGTCAGCTTCGTCCATAAAGATGATTTTAAAATCTGCGCCTGAAAGTGGCGAAGTTCTAGCGAACTCTTTTATCTTCCCTCTAACGACATCAATACCACGTTCGTCGGAAGCGTTGAGTTCCATAAAGTTGCCTCTCCATTCATCGCCGTACATTCCTCTTGCAAGAGCTAGTGCACTAGTGGTTTTACCGGTGCCTGCAGGACCAGTGAATAAAAGATGAGGCATATTTCTAGAGTCAACGTAGGACGAGAGTCTTTCTGTAACGTTCTTTTGACCTATTACTTCATTTAATCCTTTAGGCCTGTATTTCTCTGTCCAGATTTCGTTCATCTTATCCACCGTCCATATGTTCATCGTATGATATAATTTCCCGTTATTATTCGGGTTAAGAGCATATTATTTCGTAATGTGGCTAAGAATAGTTATACATTCCTTTAGCATTCAGGTTCTTATGAAGATCTACGACGCCTATAAATTGGCTATAGAAACTGGAAGAAAGAATGATCCTCGTCCTACATCTGAGATAGAGATCTCAATGAATGAACAGAAGGAGGCATACGAAGCACTTTCCGAAGATAAAAAACAGTTCTTCGATATGGAAAGACTTTGGAATCCTTACGCTGATTCACGATTTTCTGCTCTAATAGAAGAATCAAAGGAGCTTGAGGCTGAGAGGTTCATGTGGGGTATAGACATCGGTACTGGTGAGATGCTTTTAGCTGACCGTTTAAGGGAAAAGGGTCAGACAATTTCTGCAGTAATAGCTCATCACCCAACAGGACTGTCTAAAGTCCCATTCCCTGAAGTAATGCATATGCAGACCGATATGTACGCCGCTGACGGAGTTCCTATCAACGTATGCGAGTCTTTGATGAAACCAAGAATGGACGAAGTACTGAGGAACGTAATGGGCTCTAATTTCAATCAATCTTCTGACTCGGCTTCATTGTTAGGTATACCAATGTGCAACATTCATTCGCCAGCAGATAATATGGTACAAAAATACATGGATGACATGCTTGTTGAACTTGAGGCAAGAACTCTGGGGGATATAATCGAGAGATTATACAAAGAACCCGAATTTATTCAGGCTGCGAAGTACAACAATCCACCTGCAATCATAGTAGGAAGCAAGAAAAATAGGTGTGGCAAAGCCGTAGCTAAAATGACAGGCGGAACTTCTGGCCCTAAAGAAATATATGAACAATTTGCACGAGCAGGTGTTGGTACGGTAGTAGGTATGCACTTCCCAGAAAGTCATATTGAAGAGGCTAAGAAAGTAGGCATCAATATGATAGTTTCTGGACATATGGCTTCTGATTCTATAGGCATTAACTTAATATGCGATGTATGGGAAAAGAAAGGCATCGAGGTCTTCGGATGCTCCGGGCTAATACGTCACAGCAGGAACTGAGATGTTCGA
>DATESF010000062.1:0-6154 GCA_035271005.1 Candidatus Methanomethylophilaceae archaeon
TTCCCTTGGAACGGCATCCATTATGTAATTAAGTTCATCAGCGAAACCCATATCGAGCATACGATCAGCTTCGTCGATAACGACTTCAGTTATCTCAGAAAGATCCAGTATACCGCGGTTTATCATATCCTTTAGTCTACCAGGAGTTCCGACGACTATGTCGACGCCTCTCTTGAGACCGTAGGCCTGTTCGCTTATGCTCGCTCCACCGTAGATAGCGAGACTTCTGTGTCCAGTGTATCCGGACATTTTGTAAATCTCATTCTGTACTTGTGTAGCAAGCTCTCTTGTTGGCGCTAGTACCATAGAAGTGGGTTTTTTTGACCCGGACTCGGTACGTCCCATTATAATAAGCGCGTATGTACCAGTTTTACCAGTACCTGTCTGCGCCTGTGCAAAGATATCTCGACCTAATAACCCAGGGGGTACGGCCTCTACTTGAATGGGCGTGGGCTCTGACCATCCCATATCTTTAATTGCACCTAATAAATCAGCATTTAAGCCTAATTCCTCAAAACTTGTCATATATTCCTTTATTCCTAAATATTAAAAGCCCACAAAACAAAGGACCTGTATATTATAATCGTTCTAGCATCGACTCTTATATAAATACTTTCAATCAACAACCGTTGAGATATGAGCCATAATTTATGAAATCCTTCGCGGTTTGAAATTTAAACTGTTAAGATAACAACACTCGTAATACTGCTTTATAGTTTGTAAATTAAATTAAACTATTGGGCTAGAATGTCCATAAAATATTTTGATAATCTAGTCTCTAAACGAATTGAAACATTAAGCGTTAACATACACTACTTTATTATGACTTTATATTATCTTCACGATATCGTCAAATGACTTCCTTGTTTTAGGTCTCTGTTCATCATCGGCGTTACGATATCCTAATGCCACCGCAAGTAATATCTTCTTTTTTGTTTCAAGTATTTCTTGAACCTTTTTGTTACTGAAATAAGCCATAATACATGAATCTAATCCTAATTCAGTAGCTTTCGCAGTTAGATATGCGCTAGCTATTCCAATATCTATAGATCTAAAATCCATACCTGTGAATGCGGAGGCAGCCTTTGCTTTTACGTTATAACTATCTTCAACAAATATTACAAACGTGGAACAATCCTCAACAAACTTGCCCATTCCAGAGTTTTTGTGGTCTGATAACTGTTTAGCTTTCTCACCTGTTACGGCATACATTTTGAAAGGCTGTGAATTAACAGCAGAAGGAGCGAGTATTGTTGCTTCAAGACATGCGCGAAGCTTCTCGTCCTCAACTTTTCTTAAAGGATCATAGGAACGGCAGCTCTGCCTCTTCTCGGCTATCTCGGTGAAATTCATAATTGCTGTATGGTTTACAAATATTTTAACGACTACGTGAATCAAACGTGTCTGTTCATGAACCTTTCCAGCTTATCATAAGCTTCTTCAAGAACATTCAAAGGCGGTAACAATATCGTTCTGAAATGTCCATGACCAAACTCTTCGCAGAACCCTGAACCGTGAACGAGTACAACACCTTCTTCTTTTATTAGGTCAAGAACAAAATCTTTGTCCGTCTTCCAACGTCCTCTGAGGTCTATCTTAGGGAACATGTACAACGCACCTTGTGCTCTTCTTGTTTCTATTCCGTCTATCTCGTTCAACCTATCGTAAGAAAAGTCAGCACGTTCCTTGAGCTTGCGGTTCATATCTACGATATAATCCTGAGGCCCTTCCAAAGATGCTTTTGCAGCTTCCTGACATGGAACGTTGGCACAAATACGTGCACGGAGTTGTTTCATTACTCCTTCACGTATCTCGTCAAGCAAGCCGGTTTTATCCATTGTATAAAAGTAACCTACTCTCCACCCAGGCATTAAGTTAACTTTAGAAAAACCATTCACGATTATTCTAGGAACATCATCGCTGAGTCTGGAAGCCGAATGAAAATAACCGTCGAAGGCAAGTCTGTCATAGATCTCATCGGATATCAACGGTATCTGGAACTCTGCGCATATGTCTCCGATCTCTTTGACATGTTTCGCCTCGTATTCCGCACCTGTTGGATTGTTCGGATTGATCATTACTATAGCTTTAGTACGGTCAGTGATCCTTTTACGGATCATATCTACATCAGGAGCCCAATCCTCTTCCTCGATCTGCCTGTACGGTACTACTTTACCGCCGTAAAATCCAATATATTGAGCGTATGAAGGATATCCTGGACCAGGGGCAAGAACTTCATCGCCAGGTTCAAGAAATGTCCCCATAAGGACGTTTATTCCTTCACTAACTCCGTTTGTAATGTAAACTTCATCTGTCGTTATATCAGCATCATGCTTGTTACGTTCACGATTAACTATAGCTTGACGAAAATCAAGATTTCCTTGTGAATCGCCGTAACCGTTGTCTGTTTCGTCTACTGAACGTCTTAAAGCATCTTTAAAATATTCCGGAGTTTCAAAATCCCACTTGTTAGGATCTCCGATATTAAGTCCAATGAGCTTCTTTCCTGCTTTGGCAGCCTCTTCGGCGGGAACGCTTATCTCTCTGATAGCATAATTCATTCCCATCGACCTTTTTGAAGCTTTCATTACCTTTTTCATATCGGTGCCTTCATCGTGAGAACGCTATGTTCAGCTATTAATATTAACGTTCAGGTCAGAGTCGTTCGTTCTCTTATTGCCTATACTTCTAAGCATCAGTACTAGAATGAAAGCAATAGCACATGTTAACGCCGCAAGAATGAATGGGTTAGTAAAGTCCCCGGGAACGGATATAGCGTTCGATAAGAATGGGAATATTAACGCTGACGCCCCGAATCCTAAAGTTACGAGACCGTAGTTGGTTCCCATATTCTTAGTTCCGAAATTATCTGCTGTCACCGCTGCATAAGTACCAGAAGCACCGCCAAAGGCTAAGGATATCATTGCGACACATGCTAAGAACAGGAATCCTGTTGCAAATGTCAATGCAATAATGCCTATTGCGGTCATCAACGTTATTAATAATAATGCAGAAATACGTCCCGTTTTATCGGATAACCAAGTTATTAGTAAACGGCCTGTGGCACTGAAAACACCAGTTATCATTACTCCAAGTTCCGCATAACCTGAGAATCCTCGGTCAGCAGCAAGTGCAACAAGATTGGGATTTAATATAAAATAAGCTGGAAGGATAAAAAATAAAGATCCGGATATTAGATAGAATGACTTAGTTCTAACCATCTCCTTCGGAGTGAATTGCTTCTGATCGCTGTTCTTTTTTGCTATAGCTCCAGAAACAACGTATCCTTTTGGTGGATTAGATAGCAAAATTGATGCACCTACACATACGATCATAAATGCTATACCTATCGTCCTAAATGTTTCTGGAACTCCTACGTTCTCAAGAAGATTCTTTGTTATCGGTGCAAATATTACTAACGAGAAGCCAAAAGCACCTACCATCGCCCCAGTAGCAAATCCTCGTTTGTCAGGGAACCATTTCTGTACACAGGCTACCGTACATAGATACACTATTCCTACTCCGAGTCCGCCGATTATACCGTATGTTAAAAATATTAAGTCTGCAGAACTTGGTGTAACAAAAGATGTTGATATTATTCCTATAGACATTATTGCGCTACCTAGTATAGCTATGATCTTAGGTCCAAGTCTATCTTGAAGTGTTCCTCCAATCAATATACCGATAACGAAAGCAGAAAGCATTATGGAAGATACTAATGCAATATCCGTAGGAGATCTTTCAAGATATTCTGCCACAGGAGCTCTAAACACAGCCCACATGTATATCACTCCAGCACACAGCTGTATGATCATTCCTGCTATCAATATAGCATATCGTTTTTTAGGCGGCCTTGTGTTGTCGTCCATAAAAATTCTCCCATGTCTTAATGTTTCTGAATATTGTCATAGTATTTGAATTTATATACATTGATGTATATTATAGTACATTAATCAGTATAAATATTCATTTTTAATAAATGATTTACACTAAATCAGTTAATTTTATTATTTTCTAATCACTTAAAGTCAATTATAAAAATGTTATAGAATAAAAGTAAATTAATACGTTCGCTGTACTGGATAATAACATGGCAGCCGTAAGACTTGGAAAGAATCACCTAAGATGGTGTGGTAAATGCAATCTTCCGATATTAGAGAGCAAAGACTGTTCTGTTTGCGGTTCTGAGACAGATGAAGTTATATTAACGCCTCCAGCGGACTCTCGGCCAGCCTTCGATCAAGATATAGAAAGGATAAGAAATATTTTAGACGATACTTACGGCGAAGGTTCTGGAGAAGCCGTACTTCCAGACGGTCATATTGTTATTCTAAACAAAGTGCCAGGACTAGATCACATGGACGAGGTCATTTGTGACGGTGCCGTTCTAGCAACGATGAAATTTGATTTAGGCGACGGTTGGAAAGGTATCCTTAGAATGCAGGGTGCAATGCGCCTCAGAAATATTATTAGTAAAGGTTTCGTAGTTTGCGACGATGGTGCTGTAAAATATATACAAGACAGTAAAAATCTTATGGCTCCCGGTGTGACTTCAGTACATCCTGACGTTATGCCAGGGGACGAAGTTGTTATCATAACAAAAGACGGAACCATCATCGCAGCAGGAAGTGCCAGGATGCCAGCATCAGAAATGGTTGGAGGCCGCGGAATGGCAGTAAAACCAAGATGGTATAAGCCTGAAGAGAAACTTGAACGTCCACAGAAATATACTTGGGACCAAGTGGTTGAAGCCAATACAGAAGTAATAAACAAAAGAGTCAGTGAAGCTGTAGGATTTATTAAGAACACAATAGAAAGAAATCAACTTCCTGCTATTGTATCATTCTCAGGCGGAAAAGATAGTCACGCTACATTATTATTAACAATGGATGCTGGCCTAAAGCTTCCAGTACTTTTTATCGATACTGGATTAGAGTTTGATGAAACCGTTCAATTCGTTCATGATACTGTTACAAGACATGGACTAGAACTAATAGAAGAGAAAGCACCGACAGATGCATTCTTTGGGAACCTTGTACACTTTGGACCTCCCGCAAAGGATTACAGATGGTGCTGTAAAACCAATAAACTAGGGCCTACTGTTAACGCAATTAACAAGAACTTTCCTAACGGCGTACTTTCATTTATTGGACAGAGAAAATATGAATCTGAAGCTAGAAAAGCTAAAGCTAGAGTTTGGAAAAACCCTTGGACTCCAAACCAGATAGGCGCATCACCTATACAGAACTGGACTGCATTGCATATCTGGATGTACATCTTCAGTAAAAAAGATCCATTTAACGTATGGTACACTCGAGGACTAGATAGAATAGGATGTTTCCTTTGTCCAGCCTCAGATCTTGCTGAATTTGACGCAATAGAGGGAAAAAGTGACAGATATACTCAGTGGGATAACTTTTTGAACGAGTACGCTAAAAATAACGATTTGCCGCCAGAATGGAAAAAATTTGGATTATGGAGATGGAAGAACGCTCCAGCATCTATGCGCGAAGAAGTTGAAAGAGTAACAGGAAAGAATGTTTCTGATCTTACGAAACGAGCATCCTCTGAAGAAGGAGGCCCACTCAGAATTAAAATTCAAGATGGATATTCACCATGTACGATAGGATACAGTGTAGAAGCCGCACTTTCAAGACCTATCGATCTTAAGAAAATCAAACCATTCTGTCCTGCATTAGGCTGGGTAGTTGAGGAGGATCCAGATGGTGAATATATTTCTGCGAATTACGTAACGATATACCGTGACGGCGTAATAACGTCCAAAGCTGGTGCTGAGAACGACGCCAAAAGACAAATGGATCAAGCGTGGCAGATTGTAGTAAGAGCAGAACAGTGCGTGGGATGCGGGTTATGCGCGGCAAGATGTAGGCCTGGTGCACTGTACATGAAAGACGGAAAGGTACAGATTCATGAAGATGAATGCATATATTGCAGGGAATGTTTTGGACCATGTCCTTCAGCTAACTTTTCGGAAGATGTTGACGTGGATTTCGAACAATAATCTTCGGGGACAAATAAATAAGATAATCACTAATGATGTACTATGAAAATAGACCCTGAAGACCTAGCAGCGACAATGGAGCTCGACCCCGCTATTATAGACGAGGAAGACGCCATAAAGTATCACACAGGC
>DATESF010000063.1:0-4160 GCA_035271005.1 Candidatus Methanomethylophilaceae archaeon
ATCATCAAAAAAGCGAAAGATCGCATTGTTTTGTAATCCGAACCAATGTGCAAAATAGCTTCATTTCTCAGGCTAAAGTACGGTTGTAAAATATTTCCGTCTTCACGTTCTTTATCCTTCTTCTGTATGTCCATATTTACCATATAGACAGGTACTGAATAGCATCAATTATACCAGTAGAGCTACAGTTAGTTTAACTCTGCCAATAACTGCGTGCGGATTCGCCCATCATAATGGCGTTCTCATCAGGTGTTTTCAAAGGCATTTCGCATCCCGGAGCTAGTATTAACCCGCCTTCCAAACCAGCAGCTTCTATGACTCGATAACTTTCTTCTTTTACTCTCTCGGGAGTACCTTTCATCATTATCGATACAGGTTCCACGTTACCCATTAACGCCATATTTCCCGCACTTTTTCTTGCAGCTGCAGGATTTACGGCATGATCGAAACTAAAGCAATCGGTCCCCATTTCCTTCAATAAGGACATGGTGTTTAATGTGTTTCCGCATATGTGTACGAAGGCTGGCACATCTCTATAGGACTTTGTGTCCTTGATTACGCTACTAATAGCTTCATACGAATACTCGCGGAACATTTCTTTTGATATCAAGTCTTCAGAAGACGTAGGATCAGCCATCCACATGACGGTTGCGCCAGCCTCAAGCATGCGTTGCTCCATTCCAGTTACCAGATTCGTCACTTTTTTAATTGCATTTTTTACAGAGTCTGGCTCTGTAATCATTTGAAACATCATGTTTTCTGCGCCCATCAGATATCCTGCCATCGTCAGAGGACCCCATGATAAACCGCATATGTGTAAGTCTTCAGGAATTATTCTTGCAGTTTCTTCAAGACTTTTAACGAATACATTTGTGAACCCTGGACATTCAGAAGCTTTGAAAGGATCAAAAATTGCCAATTCATCTAGTTCATCAGGACCACTGACGATTGGATCAGGGACCATTCCATAATCATCTTCAGGAAATCTGACTTTCGCTCCGAGATCTACGAATGGAACTTGTGAGTCCAATACTGGCTTTACAAAATCTGAGCGAGTTTTCATAGCATAGTCTACAGAGACTTTTGCAGAAATAAGTGGATTATTGCGAGCCTGTGTAACTGTGTAACCAGCACTGTGTGCTGCCGTTACCACGGCAAAGTTGTTTACTGGAGTGCGTCCGATAGATTCAAAATTCAATGCAGCCTCGACCGCGTCCCTGTGTCCAGCATCTTTCAATATAACACCAGCTGTAAGAATAGAGTACGAGCTATTAATCGTTCCGATTAACGACTCTTTTCACAAAGCTTCGATACGCGGTATGTGAACTCAGAAGTAGATAGCTCTCCTCCTACGTCCTGGGTCTTCATTCCTTTTCTGTACGCAGAACGAACGGCATTGCGTATTTTGTCTGCCTCGATATTCAATTCAAAGTGATCGAGGACCATGGCGGCTGCTAAAATGCATCCGGTAGGGTTGACAGTATCTGTATCTTTCAGCGATTCAACAGGGCCATGCATAGGCATGAAAATGCCTCCTTTATCGCCGATATATCCTACGCTTGTTAGATAGGCGCCACCACACATTCCAGTTAAGACTCCGGATATTACGTTGCTGTAAGGTATAGGAGTGAGTAACACATCTGCCATAGACGGATCCATTATCAAATTTGATACAGCTTCTGCAACATCCATATCTGATATTACGAATTCGGACGCAGCCAATTCTTCGTAGAAAATATCTGTAAACATAGAGTCCGTATATCTGTTCATTTCCAGATCTCTAAGACAAAGTATTTTTCTTCTATTTTTTGAAGTAGCTATACGCCCAGTCATTCTAATGACGTTTCTGCAACCGACTGCGTCAATATACGATTCTACGCTGACACCTTTTAAAGTCTCTATTTCATTAACTGATCCTACTATCTGAGGGCTGCATGAAATAAGCATACAATCCAAACCTTCAACGCCGATTCCGTCGCCAAGTGGCTGGAATTTTCTTAATACAGTGCTCATATCAAGCTGTTTACGGAGTGTTGCTAAAGGATCCCTATATTTCCTTTCAGTTACACGATTGTATACTGGAGTAGCAATGATGGCATCTGCTTTAGATGCGGCATCCATTGTCTCTGGTGGAAGATAATAGCCTGTTTTCTCGTAAGCTGCAGAACCGATCTTTGCGAATTCTATGTCTATGTCGCTTACTGCCCTAAGTATGGCAACTGCGGCGTTGGTCACTTCTCTGCCCACTCCATCTCCAGGCAAAATGAGGACCTTTTTTGTCATGTTAATATCAGAGCAACCTATCGGTAAGTCCGGCATATATCAATGGTAATGTTATCGTAGCATCCCCTTCGACGGTCATCTTTTTGGCATCGCCTTTTACCTTTCCCCATGATACAGCTTCTCTTATGGCGGCTCCAGATAAAGAACCGTCAAATTCTTGTGCTGTGGTAAGATATATACAATAGTCAAGACCGCCACGGAACTGACTCCACCATATCACGTGGTGTTTTGAAATTCCGCCTCCGATTATGATGGCTCCTGTATAGTCAGCACTATTAGTTATTTCGGCTAACATCTGTTCGTCACCAAAAAGATCTATTCTCAGGTCTCGGTGCATTTGGTAATATGTCCATAACTGTGAACCGAAGGATCCATCGGTTATGCCTGGCACTACGATAGGAACTTTTTTCAAGTGACATTGATAAAGTAAACTATCTTCGTTATGTGGCATCCTCTTTCCAACTTCGTCGATAATTTCATGAGTAGTCATATCTTTACGTTCAGCAAAGATTTCTTCGAACATAGGTAATAGATTATCTTCTAGTACGATACCGTAACAAGAATCGGGAACTAGAATATTTCCAAGTCTACTTACTTCATGATCCCGGAGTTTTTCATCATCCATCATGAAGTCCCCTTTGTAATATTCTGCAAAGGTTCTAGATATATCGTGATCAAGGGTGCCACAGGTTGTTATTATCAAGTCCACCATATCGTTCTTTACCATATCTACGAGTACGCCTCTTGTTCCTGTAGCCATTATACATGCAGGGAAGGATAGAATCCTTAGGCATCCTTCTTTGGTTATCATATTCTCTGCTATGTCTGTGGCATCCGCAAGTTTCTGTGCGGTAAAGCCTCCGGCGCGTCCCATAGCTTTCAGCATTTGGTCCACAGTCATTCCTTTTTTTACTTTGATATCCTCTACGGGGATCAGTTCTAAATCTGACATAAAAACACCTTGATGTTTACACAACCATCTGTTACTAATAAAAGGATTACGCAAGCAGTGACAATACAATAAACATAAATCTGAAGGGTATGATTCTAACCTGTGATCATATCAGGCAGAAACAGGGATTACAAAGAACTTTCAGATTCTCTTAGGGCTAAGAAAGTCCTTGTGTTCACTTGCAATACATGCGTAAGACTTTGTGGTGAAATTGGAGGTAGAGAAGCTGCCGACAGATTATCAGAAAGATTATCTAAGGACGGCATTGAGGTCGTTGACACAATTGATGTTTCTGCGGCCTGTATAGGGTCTAAAGTTCGTAAGAAATTGACCGTTTCTAAGTTGGAGGAATTTGACGTTCTACTTTCGTTGACTTGTCCTCTTGGTGCTGCCTGTGTCGCAACTGTATCTGGTAAGGACGTTTGTAACCCAATAGAAAATATCGGTATAGGATATTTGGATGAGGATGGAGTACCGATCGTCATATCTGGGACATGTGATTTTCCTGAAGAGTCTTTAGCTATTGAAGTAGCAGAAGAAACAGGATTAAAAATGTCACCCTTTGTGTAATTATATTAAAAAAGAAAATTTGCAGGGGATTTCTCCCCTGTAATTAGTTTTAAATTACGTACAGAACAGCTGTCACCATACATATGGTGGGCAACAGTTTGATTAATACGTGTATCGAAGGTCCAGCGGTGTCCTTGAAGGGATCTCCAACTGTATCTCCTACGATAGCTGCTTCGTGAGCGTACGAACCTTTGCCGCCGAATTTACCGGACTCGATGTACTTCTTAGCATTGTCCCAAGCACCGCCTCCATTGTTGAGGAAGTTAGCCATAAGGAGACCAACGATGGTAGCGACCATCATTAGGGCACCCATAGCTGCAGGTGCGTGAATTGCCATCTCTACTGGCAGAAGGTA
>DATESF010000064.1:0-7539 GCA_035271005.1 Candidatus Methanomethylophilaceae archaeon
GCGGTTCTTGCCTTCTCCGGAGGATATGATAGTTCCTATCTGGCTGAGGCTTGTGTACTTTCTTTGAATGAAACGTATGCTATTTTTGTGGATATGCCAATAACTAGTAGAAGGCAACGTTCTGAAGCTGAACGTATCGCCAACGTTATCGGAATTCCACTAAGAATAATCGAAATAGATTGGGAAGAACTTCCTGGCGTGATTGATAATAATTTAGAGAGATGTTATTTCTGTAAAAAGGCCGTATATTCTGCCGTTAAAGAATTAGCAAAAGAACTTGGAATAGATGCATGTATTTGTGGCGACAATCATGATGATCTTTCACAGTATCGTCCAGGTAAGAAGGCAGCATCAGAACTTGGAATACTGAGTCCTTTGGAAACCTTAGGAATAACTAAATCTGATGTTCTAGAACACGTACGTTCAAAAGAATGGTCTAAAAATATGATAAAGGATACTTGTCTGGCTACTCGTATACCTACGGGCACCGTTCTTACAGAGACTTCACTTGATATTGTAGAAGAATGGGAATCTTTAATAAGAAATATAACTGGAGTAAATCAAGTAAGATTCCGATATTTTGGTAATTATGCGTTAATACAAACGTCGCCGAATGAGACTGTACTAGTTGAGAATAAAATGCAAGAACTCAATGAAATTGCGTTAAAGAAGGGGTTATCCATCAGGCTTGATCCTGAAGGATATAAAGAATTTTAAAGCGGGAAACGGACGTTAGTCCATGCAAGGGATTTCCCGCTTCTACACTTTGTCATGCTTTGATTAAATTTAATGATTATGGCTAACTCGTACAATATCAATGACTAACGGCCGTTTTGCCGTTGGGGACCTATATGCTATCCCCCCATCCTGAAGCACATATCTTTAGATTTAAGCCAAAAACATCTTTGAAGGCTTCTGAAAGTTCAATTAACTTCCATACTTCCATGTTAAGGTCCTCTTTAGACGTTAATTCTATGATTACGTTATTTTTCGTTAAGTGTCCACTCATATCGTCTACGGGCGATGATCTATGTCTATCGAGAACATCGGCCATACGAAGCATCAAAGCACACATTCTAACGTTCTTTGCACGATTTTTATTCAACGGCCTTAGAAACTTGTTGTTACTTGATGGGAATCGTTTATGATGGAACTTTGCCATAAGTGCCATATCTTCCATTTCGTCGGAAGTAAAACCAGGCATGTTAGAGTTTGTGATGATAGTGTACGTGTGTTGATTGTGCCCATTGTAACTTATGAACTCACCGATATCGTGTAATATTGCAGCGTATCCAAGAATTTCCTTTATGTCGTCATCCATATCATGAAGACCTGCTCCCTTTAGTCCGTCAAAGAACTGTAAGGCCAACATTCTTACCTGTGTGGAATGAGTCTCGTTAGAACCGCACCGTCTAGCCAATGTCAATATAGATGAATTTCTCAAATTAAATTCCTTGTGACCACGTCCAAGAAGATAATCGACTTGCATTCCTTCACGAAGGCCTTGATCGCTGATGAATATCTTCTCAATCTCAAAGGAATCCATCAATTGTTCAGCGATAGCTCCGCCGCCTATTATTATGTCTGAACGTCCCGGATTCATTTTTGGAACATTACGACGCTCGCCCTCAGTCATTTCGCAAAGATCTCTCATAAGCTGAGAAAGCTCTTTCTTAGTCATATATGACGAATCTCCGTCTCTACGGGCGGCACACATTTCAGCTAGATTTATTATCGTTCCAGAAGAGCCCATAGCACGATCGAAACCTATCTCGTTAAGCTCTTTCGCAGTATTTTTTGAGATTCTTTCCACTTCTTTCAGTATAAGATCGTAATCAGACTTTGATACAGGGTCGTGTTGGTCTATTCCTAATCCGTAGGAAAAACGAACAGACCCAGCCTTTAAACTATCAAGAAACAAAACTTCGTTACCTTTTGTTAAATTGACTTCAGTGCTACCGCCACCTAAATCGATGACTACACAACGATCCGTCGGCCCATAGGGCCCAAAAACACCAAGTCCAACGAGTCTAGCCTCCTCTTTTCCAGATATGATTTTTAAATCTATACCTGATTCTGAAACGGCGTCTAAGATCTTGTCCCTGTTGAAGGCTTCTCTAGCGGCACAGGTGGCGTATGCCAATATTTCTTCTGCTCCCATATCTTGAGCGACACGGACAAAATGCCCTACGACGAGTTTAGTCTTGTTGATTGTCTCTTGGTCGATGAATCCCTGGGAGAACAAATTCTGACCCAGTCTGACAGACTCTTTATCATGAAATATGGGAGTTCCCAAAGAATCGGGAAAGAATTTTGATACTAACACGTGAATAGAGTTCGTTCCAACGTCTATGAAACCTACTATTTTACCTTCAGTCATGCCAGCATCCCCTGTGTTGTATCAACCATTGTTGAGACCTTACTTTAGGTTCGCCTTTTTTCCTGATTACTGGAACGTAGGTTCCGTCTGGAGTTAATACACTGGCTTTCACGTTATCTGAGAGATGAACATTTAATATTTTATCTCTAACTGATATAAGCATCTCCTTGTCAAGAATTGGGAATAACGTTTCAACTCTTGCAATAAGATTTCTAGGCATCATGTCTGACGAGCCCATGTACATCTTAGGGTCACCGCCGTTCTCAAAATAATAGATCCGAGCGTGTTCAAGGAACATATCCACCACGCGTATAACACGAATATTTTCTGAAACTCCTGGTATTCCTGGACGTAAGCAACAAAGACCGCGGATATTCAAATCGATTTTAACACCAGCTATGGATGCTTTGTAAAGATTTGATATTATATCCGCATCAATAAGTCCGTTTGCCTTCATTACAATATAACCGTGACCAGTCTCCTTCATGTGTTCAATTTCAGTATCGATCATCTCCAGCAACGTACTTTTCAACGTTAAAGGAGAAACCAACAGTTTCTTGTAATCCCTTGGACCAAAATAACCAGTCAAAGAATTGAATAACTCACCTACTTCTTCACCTATTTCGTTGTTTACGGTTAAAAGTGATATGTCAGCGTACTGTTTTGCAGAACTTACGTTATAGTTACCAGAACTCATGTGAGTATACCTAACAAGATGTCCGTCCTCTAAACGAACAGCTTGTAACATCTTCGAATGTACTTTCAGCTCAACGGGACCGAATACAACATGTATACCCATTTGTTCCAATCCCTTAGCTAACTTGATGTTGTTGGTCTCATCGAATTTAGCTCTTATTTCCATAAGCACAGAGACATTTTTTCCCTGTTCTCTTGCATTGGCTAAAGCTTGAATTATAGAAGGGTCATTTCCTATCCTATACAGGCATATCTTAATGCTCTGGACTTGAGGATCATGTGCCGCTTCTTGAAGAAATCTAACTATTATTCCGAAAGATTCATAGGGATGATATAACAGCCAATCCCTCTTGGCCATAGCCTCGAATATCGATTGACCTTCAGCTAGTTCGGGAGGACAGTGAGGCTTGAAATCTGTTTCTTTTAATTCTGGTATATTTAGGCCGTATAATTCCCATAAGCTGTTCAACATCAACGGTGAATCAGATCTGTGGATTTGCTCCGGCGTAAGGAAAAGGTTCTTACCGAATAATTCAACCATATCAGCTGGCATAGTGGATTCCGTCACCATTCTTACGGGAAAACCAGTGCCTCTGTCCTCAACAGATTCTTCCACTGCGGACATTAGATCACATGCTTCATCTATCGTCACTTTTGTATCTGCGTTCCTTGTTACTCTAAAGGCATAAACACCTTCGATATTGAAACCAGGGAACAATTTATGCACATTATGACGGACGATGTCTTCCAGCATTACATAATTCATTGCTGAAGATTCAGATGGTATACGTATGAAACGGTCAAATACGCCTAAAGGAATTTTTATCCTTGCATACATGTTCGTACCGTTAGAATCTTTCATCTTGGTAGCTAGACTCAATGTATTGCTGGATATGAATGGAAAAGGATGTGACGTATCAAGTGCCAGAGGCGTAAGTAACGCATGAATACGCTCGTCGTAGAAATGATCTACTGCCTGGACTTGCTCATCTGTAAGATCTTTAAAATTCAGAATAAAAATATCCTTTTTAGTTAGCGATAATCTTAAATCGTCCCAGCATTCAGTATACCTGTTCAAAAGATCTCTGACTTTGATGTTGATATTAGACAAAAGCCGAAAGTTATTATGATCTATGTCCGGAGCATCCAATATCGGAGCTCCGGCAGCTATACCGTTAATTATACCTGGTACACGAATCATAAAAAACTCGTCCATGTTCCCATAACATATGGCAAGGAACTTCAAACGTTCCAGTAAAGGGACGCTAACATCGTTAGCTTCATCTAGACATCTTCGATTGAACTCTAACCATGAAAGTTCACGGTTAATGTACAAATTAGGATCGTAAAGATCTATTCGCTCCTTCATACTTTTATTCCTCATCTTTGAAACGTATCCTGACTGAATCGCAGTGAGCTTGGAGACCTTCAGATTTTGAAATAGTCTCGATAGTCAGAGCTAACATTTCCAACCCGTCACGAGTTAACATCTGTACCGTCGAAGTCTTACGGAAATGTGCAACGTTCAAGCCAGATGCTGTAGACGAACTGCCGGCTGTAGGAAGAACGTGATTAGTTCCAGAAGCATAATCTCCAGCGGCAACAGGAGTGTACGGACCAATGAATATTGATCCTGCATTCTTAATTTTAGATAAGGTATCCATAGGATTTATTGTCTGTATAGAAAGATGTTCAGGCGCTATACGATTCATACTCTCTATAGCTAAGTCCATGTCTGCTGCTACAATGTAGCCAGAATTGTTTAACGCTTTCAAGATTATTTCCTTTCTGGGCTGCTTATCGATCATTTTTTCCATAAATGACCATATTTTACCAGGAATGTCAGGATCATCAGTTATCAGAATACTAGCTGACGAGGGATCGTGTTCAGCCTGTGCTATCAAATCTGCCGCAATAAATTCACAATTTACTGTCGAATCCGCAAGAACACCAATCTCACTTGGACCTGCGGGGAAGTCTATCTCTACTTCGTTACGAAGCAACATTTTTGCTGACGTAACGTAAACGTTACCGGGGCCTACTATCTTCTGCACCTTAGGAACACTTTCAGTGCCCAATGCCATTGCTGCGATAGCTTGTGCCCCACCTAGTTTGTAGATTGAGTCAACACCTGCAATATCCATGGCCACCAACGTAATCGGGCTTACTGGTGCAGGAGTACAACATATTACTTCATCCACACCAGCGACATTTGCTGGAATGATGCACATAAGAGCAGTGCTCGGATAAGACGCGCGACCTCCGGGAACATAACAACCGACTATCTCAAGAGGCGTACTTTTTACTCCTAGTGTTACACCAGGTTCAATTTCTTTAAGCCACATGTCCGGAGGAACTTGCATCTCATGAAAACGCTGAATATTATATGCCGCGTTCTCTAACTCGTCGATGAGCTCTTGATCGACCATATCATATGCGTCTTCTATTTCGTCACGGGTTACTTCGAGGTACTTCAGATCCTGCTTGTCAAACTTCTTTGTAAGTTCGAACAATGCCTTGTCTCCATCTACACGAACCTGTTCTATTATTCCACTGACTACGTCCGTGACATCACCGACTTTCGATGCGCGATTCTCTTTCCAGAAATCCTCGCTAACATGTTTCCACATACCGCCTAAATCAAACTACGGTAATTTATACTGCTCGATTGAAATGTTATCTTTGTACGTATACTGAAATAGCAAATCACGGCTTTTTACAAGGTTTCTACGAAAAGCATTTACGTAAGAGCAGATTGATTACATATCGACATAGGTTAAGGCTATTGAATTGAAGCATTACCTACATAACGGAATTAAGTATCTCAATGAAAGAGGAGCTTAAATGAATATCATAATTATAGGTGCAGGGAACGTCGGGTTTACTTCCGCAGAGACTCTCTCTACCGTTCATAATGTTATGATAATTGAGAAGGATAACGCTAAGGCAGACGCTATCAAGAATATGCTTAACGTTTCTGTTCTTCACGAAGACGGTACTAATCCTAGAGTTCTTGAGTCCGCAATAAAAAAACACGACGCGGACCTTATCGTATCTACTCTAGCATCTGATGGCATGAACCTTTTCGTATGTATCACTTGTAAAGGATACCGTCCGTCGTTACGAACAGTAGCCACCATCAAAAATCCTGATTACGTTATAAAAACCACTGCTGAGGGAAACGAGGGAGTAGACATGATCATCTCTCCTGAGATAATCAGCTCTAACAAGATATTCAAGTTAGCTACGTTAGAGAACGTTGTTGATTATGAGATAATAAAATCCCTTGATATCGCAATAGCTACTTTCAGAGTAACAGACGATCAAAATATTGTTGGCAAGATAATATTGAATATCGATATTCCAAAGAAATGCGACATCGTATGCATTTACCGTGGAGACGAGGTCATAACCGATGTAGAGACCGTTGAGATACGCTCAGAGGACCGTATAACGGTAATCGGTAACGAAGACAGCATCGAGGCCTTCAATAAGATGATCGGAATCAAGGATGAAGCCTTAGAATTCGTGATAATGGGTGCAGGCGTAGTCGGAATGAATGTTGCGAAAGCACTTAGTAAAATGGATAAAAAGGTTTACGTCAAAATTATTGAAGAGGACAAAGATCTTTGTAGGGAAGCCTCTCGTAATCTAACAGATGCAATCGTCGTTAATTCGGATATTATCGACCCACATATACTAAAAACAGAGAACGTTGGAAGAGCGGACGTTCTTATCAGTGTCACAGACGCTGACGAAAAGAACTTGCTTGCATGTATGGCTTCACTAAAGTTTGGTACTAGGAAAGTCATATCAAGATATCTCACCAGACAGTACAAGGATATTTTCAGTTTCACTGGTATCGAGACTATCATAGGATACCACCTAATTATTGCGAATGAAATAACCAAGGGGCTTATCTCTGAAGAAGAATCAATTTTGAAAATGAAACATGATAAAGAATACTTCTTCAGTGTGAAAATCGACGTTCGTACCCCAATATTTGGAAAGCTGTACGGAGATCTATCGATTCCCGAAGGAGTACGTTTTGCCGCCGTGGTCCGCGATGGAAAAACGATCTATCTGAAATACGATACCGAATTTAGAGAAGGGGACAGAGTACTAGTTTACACGTACATGGCTAAGGGAGGCGCAGTAAAAAAACTCTTAGGCAAGGAAATGCTGGGGATGTGATCCATGTCACTCTTAGACAGTTTGAATGCCGATAAGGGTCGCTGGAAAAACACGATAGCCCATTCTCTGGGACTTATTATGGTGTTCATGGGTGTCGCTCTATCAATACCATTGGTGACGTCTTTTTACTATGAAGAAAATTATCTAATGTTTCTGATTCCGATGGTTCTTGTGATTCCTGTCGGACTATTGATAACTCTCGCATTCAAAGAGGATAAAGAAGGATTACAGGCTACATCCGGGATCTTGATGATCGGTGGAGCGTTCCT
>DATESF010000065.1:0-6106 GCA_035271005.1 Candidatus Methanomethylophilaceae archaeon
CTGTCTTTTGTCGACGTAATCGCCTTTGATAAGGAATGCTTTCATAATGATTACCAGTTCATGAACTATATTTAACTAATAAAGCTTTGGTGGCTCACATGTACATTCCTAAGGGGGAGATAGTCAATTATTCGCCTAATACAGGCTTTTCCTCTGTGTCTGTCACGGGAAAACACTGCGACCTGATGTGTACTCATTGTTTAGGAAAACATTTATGCGGAATGATTTTTGCAGAAAATCCTGTAATACTGTATGAAAATGCAAAAACTCTTAAGGCGAACGGTGGAAGGGGGATACTCATAAGTGGTGGCTGTGACGTAAATGGGAAAGTTCCATTATCAAAATTTGCATCCACAATACGTAATATTTCTGATCTGGGTCTTTTAATAAATGTACATTCAGGTATTATTGATCTGTATGATGCTAAATTATTAGTTTCATCAGGCGTTAATTGTTTCTCTGTAGATGTTCATCAAGACCCAGATGTCATAAAAGAAGTGTTCCATCTCGAAGGCCCGGAAGTTTATGAGAATACGATAGACGCGATTATCGAAGCTGGTGGAACGATTGTTCCTCATCTTACTATTGGACTATCTTTTAAAGATTTAATCAAAAGTGCCGAATTAGTAAAAGAAAAAGGATTGAACAGCGTAGTCATACTGGCACTCGTTCCAACAAAAGGAACAGTGTTTGAAAACAATCATATTTCTGAGGATGAGATTGTTAATTCGATCAAAGCGATTATGGATATGGGCTTGAACGTGACTCTTGGATGTATGCGTGACCGTAGAATGCGTGACGTTGAAAGAAGATGTGTTGAACTGGGCGTAACAAAAATAGCTAACATGTCTCAGGATACTGAAAAGTGGGCAGTATCAGAAGGCTACAAAATAATCAAAAAGAACGGATGTTGCTGTTTTCCTTTAGAATAAAATTTCTTTATGTTCCGATTCTTTACCTAGGTGAGCGTATTTCTTTCCGATAAGGAATACTGCGGCGTATTCTGGCACTTCCGTTTCACCTTTCAATACAAAACGTTCGTCCTTGATTTTTAAATCAACAGGCTCTCTCATAGTTATCTCCACAGGTTCATCCGAATATTCGTCGGGAACAGCCATCTGTAAGGGTTCAAAGTCAGTGAGCTGATCTCTAGTTAGCGGAACAACTTTTAAACCGCCCTTGCCGTGAATAGAGCCAGGCAGACGTATCAATCTTTTTACATCAGCAGTAACAGGCGCGTCTATCTCTCCACTAAGACGCATTCTCATATCTTGGTCCATGATCTTAACGAGCATTTCTTGTGCCGTTTTACTCATGGTAGCCATATTATTTTTTTCAAAAAGTATCTTTCTAGAACCTTTAATTTCATCTTGAACCTTCTCGACAGTCTTATGTTGGCTCTTTTTGATTGAAGGATAATTTGAACGTAGATACTTTGTATCCGAGTCACAGAAATCATTTACAACATCCATTAGACCATTTCTCATACGTTTTTTCCATCCGCCGGATTCACTTGTTGGTATTTCTCGGTCTTTTGCTACATTGGTACGAACTCCTGCACCAGTATTGAAACTTGAAGTTGGTACACGTTTAAACGGAAATATCCAATCGATATCTAATCCCGAGCCAGTTATGTAATCCACGATTTCTCTTCTTTCGTGTGTACCCAGCGTAAGAACATCTGGCATCATAACATGTGCATGATATCCTCGTCCCCCGGAGAAAGTTATGTTAACGTTATCATAATCGAAACCAAGATCTCCAAATAGAAACGAATCACACAATCTAATCATTTCAGTCTTTATTTGGTTCATCATTACCGGGTAGGACATATTTTCGGCGCCTGGAAGATGATCAGCGTCAAGATCAAAGATTAACTCGGCTCCCAACCATTCTTTTTCTTCCATAGTAGGCGCATCTGGATGTCTGTAGTATGCTGTGGAATAGTAACTATGTGCAGGAACCTGGGAAGCTAAAAACATCCAGAGTTCGTTAGTGTTAGTGAATCCCATGTGCCTCTGCATCATGTTATACCCGAAGTACATGAAACCGAACTCCCTACGTGTAAAACGTTCTGGCATCATTGGAGAATGTTCTTTGTAGTACTTCCTGACACATTTCAGGAGGAACCGGGAGTCTCTATCCATACATCCTCTTATCACGGGGTATGTATAATTATTTGTCCGTGGCTAAGGTATCATGGCCGGAAAAATACCGATCTACGACAATCACATTCACATGAGTCCTTCCGGACGCAACGTAGAGGCGGTGCTTGAATTCGAAGCCGCTGGAGGCACGGGATTTACACTAGTTACGTTACCGTATACTGAAGTGCATATTACCAACGGGAAAGATTTTGCAAAATCCTTTGAGATAACATACAAAATGGCAGCATTGGCTAAAGATTCTACAGAATTAGACGTAAATGTAGCTGTAGGCCCATATCCAGTACTTATTATCGGTTTAGCAGAAAAGTATGGTTTACAAAAAGCTTCAGAAATAATGATTGAAGGGATGGAGATTGCAGGTAAAGCTGTAGCCGAAGGTAAGGCTCAAGCTTTAGGAGAGATAGGAAGACCTCATTTTCCAGTATCGGATGAAATATGGGACGCTTCTAATGAAATCATGCAAACGGGAATGAAGATAGCTAGAGAAAATAATTGTCCTGTCATAATACACAGTGAAGCGGGAACAACTGAAACAAACCGTTCCTTATCGGATATAGCTAGTAAAGCCGGTCTTGATTCCAACTTGGTAATAAAACATTCTTCGCCTCCATTCGTTACACAAGAAGAAAATTTTGGAGTGATGCCGTCTATTCCAGCATCCAGAGACAATATTCGTCAGGCTTTGGCAAAAGGATCAGATCGTTTCATGTTAGAAACCGATTATTACGACGATTTAGAAAAACCAGGTGCCAGGATGTCTGTGAACACTGTACCAAAGCGAATAAAAGCAATGCTTGCCAATGAAACAATGACTGAAGAAAACGTCTTTCGTATTTGTAAAGACATTCCCGAATTCATGTTTTATCGTTAATAAGCTTTTTGAACAGAGCAGGGTTTACTATCATTATGAAGGCGAGTGTGCTCTGTGTTTACAATGAAGGTTCTCAACCCGGAACTCCATATATCGGAGCTAAAGGCTTTTCAGTCCTTATCGAAGTGGATGGCGAAAAGACTCTTTTTGGAACTGGTCTTAGAGGACGTTATCTAACTCATAATATGGACTTCCTCAAGGTTGAGCCTGATTCTCTTAATCGTGTTGTGATATCTCACGGTCATGCTGATCATTCTAATGCGATCAAAGCGTTACTTTCTGAAAGGACTCTTCCTATCGATGTTTATGCTCCTGCTGATGCATGGGGCAAAAAAGGAAAGTTCTCAAAACATGGAATAGAACTTGCAACCTCTTCAGAACCCATAGGAAAAAGAGTCGATGTAAAAGATTGGATGCAGCTAAGCAAACATCTGTTCCTATCTCCACCGATGTTATCTTCTGAACTTTCGGAGTCTTTCTTAGTACTAGTTGGAGGAAACCGTCCGATACTCATAAGCGGATGTTGTCACTGTGGCCCTGAAGCAATATTAGAAGCCGTTAAGGATAAATTTGGGTCATATCCCCGAACTCTAATAGGCGGTATGCATTTGGAAAAAGCATCTAAAGAAGATAGTTATCTTGCTGCCGATATACTGCAAAATGCAGAGTGCCAGGACTTACATCTTAATCATTGCACAGGACCCAAAGGCGCTTTACGTCTAAGAGAGAAGTTATCTCTCGGAGGAGTTAAGGAATTCTACGTAGGCGATAGATTGGAATATGAGCTCGGATTAGTACAATCGAGGTCGGAAGAATGAAATTCGCATGGCATTTTAGAACTGCTCTAATGTTCGCAGTGTTGACAACTTTATTTGCTGGATTAGGCTGGGTTGTCGGATATTACTTCAACGATCCACTTATCGGAGTTCTAATAATGGTGATATTCGCCGTTGTTATTCTTTCAGTATCTGCTCTTCTATCAAAGAGTAGGGCGCTTAAATCTAACCGCGTAAAATTGGTAACCGAGGCTGAAGAGCCACGCTTCTATCGTATTGTACGGGCTGTAGCCGAAAAAGCAAATATTCCTATGCCTGAAGTGGGCGTCACAGAGACTTTTATGCCTAACGCTTTCGCTACAGGCAGCGGTCCAAAAAATGCTGCTGTAGTAGCAACAAGAGGTTTACTAGATGCTCTTCCTGACGATGAACTTGAAGGAGTCATCGCTCATGAGATATCTCACGTTAAAAATCGTGATATTTTGGTAATGTCAGTTGCTTCCGCCGTATCCGCAGTAATTGCATTCGTTGCAAGGATGGCTATGTATTCTGCAATGTTTGGTGGCGGTAGAAATAATAATTCAGGCCCTATGATATTGGTGGCAGTCGTAGGTTACATAACACTTCCCTTTGCGGCTCTTTTACTTCAGTTGAGCATATCTAGAAATCGTGAATATCTCGCAGACGAGTCTGCAGCTCAGATAACTGGTAAACCAATCGCTCTCGCTAACGCATTGTTACGCATCGAGAAAGGATGCGATCATCCAAAGAACAATTACAACAATCCTGCGTATTCTTCAATTTGGATTTCCAACCCTAGGGGAACAAGAAGGTCCTTTTCAGAAAGGTTGTTCAGTACTCATCCCGACACTGCTGATAGGGTAGAACGTTTAATGAAACTTTCAGATAAATATGGAAATGATTTGAGCCCGCCGACCTTTGATTACGATCTTAGTAAACAATACGATCCTTACAAGCGTAAATGATTACTTTACTGGTTCCCATTTGGAGATTTCGTTAACCTTCGATAGTGAGGACCCTCTCTTGATTTCTTCACGAGTACGGTCTTCGTGCTCGTGAACATCTAAAGCACGGTTCGCTACTTCCACGGCTTCTTCTTTGGGAACTACAATAAGGCCGCTCTCATCACCAATGATCCAGTCTCCAGTACGAACGGTTTGTCCACCGACGTTTATTTCGATGCCGATACCGCCGTATCCTTTAGGTTCTCCTGCACAAGGTACGGCCATTTTAGCGAATGATGGGAAACCCATTTTTCTGATGTCATCGATATCGCGTATGCTTCCATCGATAACGACACCAGCACAACCAGCAATCATAGCTGAAGTCGCAGCAAGCTCGCCCCATACAGCCATCCACGCTCCACCAACATCAATTACTATGACATCTCCCGGTTTAGCGCGATCTATGGCCTCTACAGGCTTCGCCCAATCTCCATTGGATGTCTGTACTGTAAGTGCACGACCTACCATGCGACTTCCATCTTTGATATATGGAGTAAGTCCAAGAACGATTCCTTTTTTGTGATATGCATCAGATATATTGCAAGTTGAGACTCTTGAAAACGCCTCGAAAAGGTCTTCTTCTGAATATTTTTTAGCCAACTGGGTATTTACTTTAACGCCAGCCATTGCTTGCTTTACGGAAATTGTAGCGGCTTTGATATCCGGAGCTTTCAATATTCCTCCGCCGACTATGATTATTGAAGCTCCCGCTTCTACATAATCTCCTGCGTTCTCTGCAGTTATGCCTCCTGCTACAGCTATCGGTATAGAGGTTCCTTCAACGATATCTTTTAGAATATTTATCGGAGGACATCCACCTTTCATCTGTGCGTCAATCCCCATATGAAGGCAAATGTAAGCCACTCCTAATTTTGCAACTTCCTTTGACCTTTTGACTTTGTCTAGGACGTTAATCATGTCAACCATGATCTCAGATCCATATTTTCTTCCAGCGGAAACGGCTTCAGAAATAGTGGAATCATCAGCTAAACCCATTACCGTAACAATGTCGGCTCCCGCCTTTGCGGCGATTTCTACTTCGAAAGCTCCCACGTCCATCGTCTTCATATCAGCGACGATTTTTTTATCGGGGAATTCCTGTCTAAGTAAACGTATAACGTCTGCACCACCGCTCTTAATGAGTGGGGTACCAACTTCTATCCAATCCGCTCCGCCATCTACTGCCTCTTTGGCTATCGGAACGCTGCGTCCGACCTGCATAATGTCGAGAGCGACTTGAAGAACTGCGCACATAACCGCACAATC
>DATESF010000066.1:0-3918 GCA_035271005.1 Candidatus Methanomethylophilaceae archaeon
ATGCCTTTGCTACGGATGAAATCTTCGCGACTTTTGACTATGTCAGCAATAATCTTAACGGCTTCATCCTTATCAACTGACTCGAGACCAAGTTTTGCTGCTGCTTTGGAAGGTTCGGTACCTTTGGAGACTTCTCTTATAATATCAGGAAGGGCTTCTTTGGCAAATTTATTATGTGCCAGCATATCGAATATATTGAGCATTGTGTCGTCAGATATTTTCGTTGTTACGACACCTTCGCGCTCCAGTTCGCTATATGTGTTGGTTAATGTAGTAGCGACTACCGACGAAAGAGAACGATATGTGCCAGCAAGTTTAACGAATAGATCATCATTACTTTCCCTGAGCATCTGATGAGCTTGCTGAGCGTTGATTCCGTACTGTTCCACTAATCTTTTTTCTATCTCTTCGGGGAACTCTGGCATAGAGTTGCGGATCTCAGTAAGTTTTTCTTTGGTAACAAGAGTAGGTGGCACATCCGTCTCAGGATACATTCTAGCTGCTCCAGGTAAAGGCCTTGAATATCTGGAAGTTCCATCTGGCAGAGGATCTCTTGTTTCTTCTGGAACTCCTTCAAACGCTTCGTTAGCACGTTCTATTGTAGCTATTAAAGCAGAACGAGCCGTTTTTTCAGGGGCTGCACATATTACGAATGCGTCGTTATCCTCAGTGATATTAAGGAAAGACTTCAAAGAATCCACGTAAGTCTGTTCTATACCGTAGTTAGGAAGTTCATCGGAATGGAATATTCCTTTGACTCCATGGGTCCTGGCACGTTGTGCTAATTCAGATCCTAATCTTAATTTTCCAGAATCACCGTTCAAAACCCCTGCGAAACCAGGTAGCTTTACCGCAAGAACCACGCCTTTGCTTTTTAAAGCGCTGGAAATTATTTTTGATGGACAATCTTTGAAAACTTCTGTGGCATCTATTACGTCAGAAGATATAGGTTCTATTCCCCTTTTATTAAGTATATCCTTAATAGCCAGTAGCATTTTTTGTCTATTGACTTCAGTACGAACGAAATCGGGAAGCATCTTCAGATCCTGTACTCCTTTGATTTCTATTCTGGCACCACCAGGAATAGAAATGTTAAGATCTTCACGTATAGTCCCAATACCGCGCTTTACCATCTTAGTAGCACGGAACAGTGAACCTAACCGTAATGCCACCTCCATGACTTCCTCAGGGGTCCTCATGTCAGGGCCAGTAGCCACTTCTACTAACGGGAATCCTAAGCGATCTAGTCTGTACGTCACCTCGTTTCCTTTGGTCTCAATCTTACGGGCAGCATCTTCTTCTAAACATACGGATAAAATTGATATTTTTTTGCCGTTGACTACAACTTCACCGCCTGTTGAAACGAGAGCAGTTCTTTGAAATCCACCTGTGTTCGAACCATCAACCACGATTTTTCTCATAAAGTGTATCTCGTCGATCATATCCGCGTTTAACATGGACGAAAACGTAAGAGCCACGTCCATCGCATCATTATTGACTTCATGAGGAGGTTCCTCATCAAGGTCCACAAGACATGAAGATTCACAACACTGATATCTGAAACTCATATGTCTCTCATACTGTGCCAGTGCTGCACGATCTATAACGCCCATTTCATTTGCGGTTGGCCTAAGCTTACGATAGTGATTCCCGAAACCTTCGTCGTGAAGCGTCGTATCGCAAGAACAGAAAAGTTTCTTTGTATCCAATTGCTGATGGATCTCGATGCCGCACATCATCTCGTAATCTTCCATTATTCCAGTCTCCTTTTTCCTGTATCTCCAGCTAAAGGAGATTTCATCATCTTGACCGCTTCGTCTTTATTCTTGGAGTTAGCAAGTACCCACATAAGTTTGACATAAGCTGTCTCAGGAAGCATGTCACCTACTGGTATCACTCCTACGTTAACCATTTCACGACCATTGTTGTAAACGTTAAGGTTAGTGGTTCCCCCAAGACATTGAGATGTTATTACCACTATTGTTCCAGCGTCGCATGCTTTTTTGAGAAGGGGTATCATGTCTTCATTGACATGACCCAGTCCTGATCCTGCGATTACGACTCCTTTGCTCTTAAGAATAATATCTTCGAAAATTTTAGGTTCCATCCCAGGGAAATATTGAAGAAGTACGCATCTTTTTTCCATTTCGGTTTTAGCCTTAACCTTAGTATCTGAAACGTGACGTCCGTCATTGGTGAACTTGATCTTACCATCGATATCCATATGTGCCACAACAGGCGCATTTATGCTACGGAAGGAATCACGACGGGAGGTGTGCATCTTCCTTACTCTAGTGCCGCAGTGTACTGCAAAGGAATCGCCTCCTAAAGTGTCGTGCATAAGCACAAAGACACCTGCCCTGTCGCCATTCACGCAGAACTTGGCACATGCAGTAAGATTGCCTATGGCGTCTGTAGAAGGACGATCCGAAGATCTCTGAGCTCCTACGAGAACAACAGGTTTAGAAACTTTATCAAGCATAAAAGACAAAGCTGCAGAAGTGTATCCCATAGTGTCTGTGCCATGAGGAATAATTATTCCGTCTGCGCCTTTGTTAATCTCCTCTTCGACGACAGAAGCGAGTTCCTGCCAGTGTTTGATATTCATATTCTCAGAGAATATTGAGAATAAGACGCGAGCCTCTATGTTAGCAATATCTCTTAGCTCTGGCACAGCGTTAACAAGTTCTGAAGTTGATAGTGCAGGTTTTACGCCTCCTGTCTTGTAATCCACGTAAGAGGCTATCGTTCCACCAGTGCCTATCAACACCAGTTTTTTCAATCCCTTCTTAGGCGGAATTACATCAGGCTCGACTTTTATTTTACTGGGAACCTCAAGTAATTCGACAATAGAATCGGATTGTATCCTTATTCCAATATTGTAACCGCTGCCTAGCTTCAGAACAAGTATGTCAGGTGCACTGAGGTCGTTATGAGGCATTAGGATGCCTGTATGCGTACAACCCTTGGTTTTTACAGAAATTTTACAGCCTTCATTAGCACCTACAGATGCCAGAAGTTTGGATAGTGACTCAGAATAGCTCATTTCAACGCCTCCCTATTATACTCCGTCTTTATGATTATTTCCGCTGTACACGCGGTTAGTATTATTACGAGAAATGATGTTGACCGTTTATGCACTTCATACAGGTTGGCATGGAATTCGATGTACTGAAAGAAAATTCCAAATTAGCCCACAAAAATTATCGCCTACTTAAGGAACATAATATTCAATCCGTGGACTTTATGGGATCTATTGGTTCCGGGAAAACGACACTTATAATCAAGTTAGCAGAAAAACTAAGAGATAAAGGTGTAAGAGTCTGCGCTATAGCAGGTGACGTCATAGGAGATGACGACTTTGCAAGGATGAAAGCGTCTGGCATGGACGTAATTAATTGTAACACTGGATCAGAATGTCATCTGGATTCAAATCTTATTACGAAGGCGTTAGAAAATATCGATTTAAATAATTATGACGTGATATTCATAGAGAACGTAGGGAACCTTGTATGTCCTGCAGACTTCCCTCTGGGAACTGATTATAGAGTCGTTGTTATTTCGACGACAGAGGGAGATGACATGGTCAGAAAGCACCACAGTATCTTCCTTCATTCAGATATAGCCATTTTGAACAAGATAGATATTGCTGATGCAGTGGGAGTAAATCCCGATACAATATCAGAAGATTATAGCAAACTTATGGGCGGCCTTAAGTCCATGTACAAATGTAGCGCAAAAAAGGATCAAGGTATAGATCAAATCCTTAAAGCTTTGAAATTGTGAGGTGCATGAAATGAGAGTTCTTACTATCGGAGGCGGAGGTCGAGAATGTGCAGCAGTGGAAGCTTTTCACAAAGCAGGTTCAGAAATATATGCCGTGATGAAAAACGCAAATCCAGGCATAATGAATATGGC
>DATESF010000067.1:0-3257 GCA_035271005.1 Candidatus Methanomethylophilaceae archaeon
TTTTTAAAATATTTAGATTAAGATATGTTATATAGTAAAAGGTCAATGGTTGGATGATATGTCCAATACGAGGACATTGCTGGGGGACTTGTTCAATTTCGGTTCCTCCTTCCGACCCCCGGCAAATTATTATTTCATCTATTATGAAAATATAATAAATGGTGGACCCGGCCGGATTTGAACCGGCGACCTTCGCCTTGTAAAGGCGACGTCATAACCGCTAGACCACGAGTCCAGGTGGCGACTAATACTCTGACCGTATTTAACGCTCGCGGAATCGAGGAACAAAGATTAACATAGGTAATTCATTACCTTGAATATGACCAACTCTGACTGTAAAACTCAGGATACAAAAGACGACGTACTTTTTCAAAGAGCTATTGATATTTTACTTTCGACAGAAAAGAAAGGATATCCTAGCTTTGTAGGCGGATTGAAAATCGCTTCTGGTAACGAATATGGACTAGCAAGTCCAATAGACAGTTCGATTATATTCGGTAAATTCCAGATTCCTGAGGATGGTACCGTTGCTACGGCAGTAAAAGCTGCAGAAAAAGCATTCGAATCATGGTCATCCAAAACCCAAGTAGAACGTTCGGATATATTCCGCGAAGTGTTGAAAAAGGTCAAAGATCAAAGATACAATCTTGCTGCATGTGTTATGTTAAGCACAGGCATGGTCATAAAAGATTGTCTTATAGAAGCTGATAGACTTGCAGAGATGATAGAAGAGGCTTGTCGTATAGAGGATGGAGCAGAATCGAGAGGCGTATGGGGAGTACTTTCAGAGCATAACTCTTCACTGGCCTCTCCGGCAGGGTTCGCTTCTATCGCCATGATAACAGGCAATACAGTCGTATCATTACCTTCAATGAAATGCCCTATGCCAATGTTTGTGTTCAATAATATACTGCAAGCAGTTGGACTTCCAGATGGAGTTTTCAATATCACAATCTCTAACGAATCAAAAACTGATAGGGAGATGACAGATGACCCTACGGTAAGAGGATTGATTGCATCCGGAAGCGGAGATAGGATGGAAGATCTAATGTTCCTTCCTGTAGATGATGAACTTAAGTTTGTTAATGAGATTAAAGGCATGAACCCTATCGTAGTGTACAAGCCAGGAAATATCAAAATCGTTGCAGATAGCATAATCGAATCTGCATTCAGGAGTGCAGGACAAAGATTACATTCATGTTCGAAAGTCATTGTGACGGATTCTGAAAGAGAAAAATTGATCTCTGCCCTTAGAGAGGCTGCCAAATCTATTACGGTAGGCGATCCTGCTGATTGTAAGGTAAACTCTGGACCATTGATGTCCGTAGACGATCTTGTCAGATTCGAGAATTATATCGAAGAATCTTATGATAATGTAATATTTGGCGGTAAAAAGATCGAAGGAGATGGCCTGGAAAATGGTAGTTACGTTGAACCTGCAATAGTAGTTGGAATGACCGACGATTGCGAGCTAGGCAGTTACGATACTGGGCTTCCGATCTTGACCATTATATCAGTATCCAATATAGAGGCAGCTATGGAGGAACTGGTAAACACCGAGTGCGGTCTTTCCGCTTCAATATTCTCCAAGGACGACAAGGCTATAGAATCATTCAAGGAGTTCGCTGAAGCTCCTTGCATTAACGTCAACAACGGTACGGAGAATATGCGCCCTGGTTCGAAAAACAATATCATGAGAAAATTCATGCGCTAATCAAGTGCCGCGCATGATAACTCTCTTCACGAAAGGTTTCGCAGCGTTGTGCATCTCTCTCAGTTGTTTCTGAGAATACGGTTCAACCTTTCCAGCCTCAGGGTCCATAGTGATATTGGGGCGGAATTGCTGTATGCAGTAACGTTTCGCACCTCTTAGGGATTCGGCTATTTCAGCCACGTCTTCTACTGATACTGCTTCAGGGAACACCGTTGTCCTGAACTCGTAGTCAACACCCGAATTCATTATTATGTGTATACTTTCTTTAATCTTAGTAACGTCCCCATATCCACCAGTTGCTATAGTGTATTTATCGGAGGTCAATGGAGCCTTAACGTCCATTGCAACGTAATCAACAAGTTTAGCTCCAATAAGGTCGTCTAAAACATCAGGGGAGCTTCCGTTCGTATCAAGTTTCACGGCGAGTCCAAGCTTTTTAATCTTCTTGAGGAAAACATAAAGATCCTTGTTCAAAGTGGGCTCTCCGCCAGAAATAACGACTCCGTCTAGGAAATCGCTATTTTCTTTTATGTAATTTAATACTACATTTTCATCCACTGTTCCCTCTTCGCCATGTGCCATATCGGGGTTGTGACAAAAAGGACAAAAAAAGTTACAACCTGGAATAAAGGCCATACATGCGACCTTTCCATCCCAATCAGAAAGAGTTGTTTTTATAAATCCTCCTATTCTCATAAACTAGTCATAGAAATTCAGAGTATTATTGATTGTTGTACGGGCTTAATTAATATGAATGTTGTAATATTCCCTTATGGTTCAGAGAACAGTCCGTTTTTTCCCCAGCGGAAAGATTGTAGAAGTGGATGACACTCAAAAAATAACAGATGCTGCCAAAGCTGCAGGGATTGAAATAAAATTACCTTGTGGCGGCAAAGGACGTTGTGGACGCTGTGGAGTATACATAACTGAAACTCCCGAGGACGGAAGCGAGCCCGATCCCAACGGTATGGAACGTGTACTAGCCTGTATGCATTTCGTTACTCATGACATAGATATTTTCGTCCCCTATGATGAGCATGGACGTATCGTTGCAGGTGAAGACCGTAGAACAGTCTATGATGGCATTATAGCACCGTTAGTTATGGCCCGTGGAAAAGTACAGCTTGGACTAGCAGTAGATCTTGGAACTGCCGCAATAGCAGTTAGCATTCTTGATTTAAAAACAGGATACGAGCTTTACTCTACAGTAGGCGATAATCCTCAGTCCTTTGCTGGTGACGATCTTGAATCCCGCAGATCATATGCGGATAAGATGGGCGGAGAGGTTCTCAGAAAGGCAGCGATAGACAAGATTAACGACTTAATGTTCACCTTCGTATCAGATTTAAACGACGTAAAAGTTGCAGTCATTTCGGGAAAACCGTACCTTATGGAATCTCTCACTGAGGTATGTAGTATGACAGGTGGCCCGTTCTGTCTCGGAGGTTCCGAACTAGGTATAGATATGGCAAAAGAAGCTCCCACATACTGTGTAAAGGAAATATCTGAGGATGTAGGAGGAGATCTCATAGGAGGAATTCTA
>DATESF010000068.1:0-2804 GCA_035271005.1 Candidatus Methanomethylophilaceae archaeon
CTGTGAATACGTCTCCGTATATTCCCAAATGTTCAAGTGCAATAACGTCCAGGCGACCTTCAACAAGAATAACGCGATCCCAAGATAACTCTTCAAGTTCCGAAATGAGTTCTACGATTGATTCGTATCTATCTGAATCGCTGCTCACATCGAATCCTCCAGTTTTTTTAAAATAATATCGACATCGCCTTCGATACGGATTGTCTTTCTTCTATCAGTCATGCCACTTGTGACGGAAGCTTTCATCCCAGTGATTTTTTTAATTAAAGTTTCAACCTCCTTGTTCGCCTTTCCATCCAGAGGAGGAGCCTTTACTCTGATGATAAGACGATTTCTCCATTCATCAAACCCGTCCAATCCTGGTTTAGAAGAACGAGGGGATACGTAGACGTTTAGTTCCAGACCCTCCGAGGTTATTCGCGTAACGTCTGAAAGCTCCATGAGACAAGATAAATGTTGAACGTTATCCATTTTTCCCATGTATTGACTGAACAATTAGAATAAAATAGGTACATCATATAGTCATAACAATGCAGTCAGGATCTTTACAATCGATGAAGTTCGGAGACTTGACCGAGGTCTACAGAGAAGAAAGGTCTAAGAGCCTTCTTTCCAACGTAAGAAGTGACCTTTATCCTGCACTGTCTTCCCTTTTGTTAACTCTTAAGTCGGAATATGATAGACTTCTTACTCAAGATCCTGATTCAATAATGTGCGAAGGTGCAAATCAGCGTAGAATGAAAGCCAATCGCTTGGTTAGAGATGTTGTAGCTCTTCGTATGCAGAAGATTACTTCTATGGCTCTAAGAACAGCTAGTGGAGCACAAAGTTCTACTGATATACTTACGGCCGAAGAAAAGAAATTTCATGAATCTGTATTGGAAGCTTCAAGAAGCCATATGTCTTCCGTAGATAGAGCAACGGGTCACGTAAAATACAAGATACCGCCAATAGAAGATGTTCCAAAACCTAAGCCTAAAGTATCTACGGCATCAGAACCAGAATCACTAAAGGACATGCCTGTCATAGATGATGTTCCTGATTACGAATACGAATCTCAAATGGAATCTGATTTTGAAATTAACGATGATTCGGAAATGGAAATCGTTTCTAATGATGTTGTAATAGAGAACGAACCGGTTTCAGAAATAATATCGTCACCTAAAGCGGTTATTGCACTAGAAGAAGATGATTCTGATGAGGACAAATGTATCCTCATACGTATTCTTGAAGATCTTCCTGTATTTGCTGGTCCAGATAGAGATTATGATCTTAAAAGAGAAGAACTTATCACTATGTCAAAAAGTATGGCTGACGCTTTGATACAAAGAGCCAAAGCAATTCTTGTTAAGCCTTCACCTTGAGAGTACGAGTATCTCCAGGGAATTCTAAACAATCGATATTGAAACGTTTCTCGCCTATTATTTCGGCTACTGTTTCACGTGCCATATCTGGAGTGTTGTTAGTTTTACTTAAGTGAGCTAAGAATATCTTACGTCCATTACGTTCAGTACGTTTTATTGCATTTGCACAAGCTACGTTAGAAAGATGTCCTATATCGCTTCCAATCAACTTTTTTAAATGGAATGGGTACGGCCCGTTAGTAAGCATACGAGCATCGTAATTAGATTCGATTATTGCTAAATCTGATATGGATAAAGCATGTTCAACTTGATACGTTAATTTACCAGTATCCGTGGCTACGAGTATTCTCTTTTCATCTACTTCAGTAAGGAAGGCGTTAGGTTCTACGGCGTTGTGTGAAGTCGGTAACGGAAGTATGTTCATTCCACAAAGTTCAAAGGACGTTCCCGTAGTAATCGGTCGATAATCAATCTTGCCTAATTTAGATGCTTCAAATGTCGGTCTATTACAATATACTGGAATGTTTAGCTTTCTTGCTGTAGGTCCGGCGCCTATAACGTGATCGCCATGTTCGTGAGTCAAAAGAATAGCTTTTACGGAACTATGATCAATACCTTCTTGATCCATCAAAGAAAGTATCCTACGACAACTGACACCTGCATCAATCATTATCGCTTCGCCATCAGATTCTATCACGGTACAGTTACCGTCACTACCGCTGGCCAAAATATGAGCTTCAAACATTCTCGTTCCTTTTGCCCCTCAGACCTTTCTTTTGTAAATGTGGAATACAATATCGCTTCTTGCGATTATACCAACAAGCACACCTTTCTCAAGGACTGGAACACGTTTTACTTTACGCTCTAACATTGCTTTGAGTAAATCGACGATAGTCGCATCCGGAGTCGTCGTTAGAACGGTACGAGTCATAATTTCTTCTACTTTAGTATTAGATACATCGTCGGCCGCTTCTTGTAATAGAGTATTTTCTATATTAGAATCAAGTGTGTAAGCAAGCATCTTACCACCGTCTTCACCCATTTTTGCTTGACGTTTTACGATCAACTGTAAAATGTCATCTTCAGTAATAATACCAACAAGATGACGTCTGTTATCCACTACAGGAGCTCCAGAAGTATTGTCCACTGCAAAACGTATCGTGGCCTGTCTGACATTATCATCTGGTTTAAGTGTGACGACCTGTGTCGTCATAAGGTCCCTCACTTTAAGCTCCGCCATAGTAACACTACATGAATAGGTTCAGTTATATTAATTTGTACACAGACAAGATTTATAGCATATCTTAAGTAGAAAAACAGACAGGTTTATTAATGAAAACGAGTTGTAGAGATTTTGTAGGGGCCTGTAGCTCAGCTAGGTAGAGCGTTCGACTCTTAATCGAACGGCCAAGGGTTCGAATCCCTTCAGGCCCGCTTTTT
>DATESF010000069.1:0-4817 GCA_035271005.1 Candidatus Methanomethylophilaceae archaeon
TGCAACCGTCATCGGTTGCAGTAGCATCGGCACCTATTGCGTTAAGCATATCGACAGTAGATTTCAAACGATCGCTCTCTTTAAATTTCAATTGAGGCGCACCATAAAGTCTACTCTCACCATCAGCTGTACTCAAAAGAACAGCAAGTATAGGAAACAAATCGGGGACATTACCGACGTCTATATCCATGGGTTTTATGCGTCCCGCACTTTCAACTATAACGTCTCCGTCCTTCCTCGTAACTTTAACTCCTGCTTTTTCAAGGATACTTACAATGCCTGCATCGCCTCTTTCTTCAGGATCTATACCAGATACGATGACACGACCGCCGATAGCTCCGGCGACCATGCCAAAGGCTGCAGACGAAGGATCGCCTGGCACTATGTAATCACAGGGACTATATCCTGTACCGCCACTAACTTTCAAAGTGTTGGAAATCTTCTCGATTTTCGCTCCAAACTGCCTCATCATATCGATAGTGATATCAATATATGGCTCGGAAATCATTTTTCCCGTTATAGTAAGAAATGTATCATTCTGAATAAGAGGAGCACACATGATTATCGAAGTGGCATACTGTGAACTTTTACTACCTTCCACAGAAACTTTTCCGCCTAAGTTAGGGCCTTTGATCGTAACAGGAGGATAGCCATTATTAGAACAACATTTAACACCCATTTGTTCGAGTGCATCTAAAAGAGGCTCCATTGGTCTTAGTAAAAGAGTTTCATCCCCTGTAATGAAAGATTCTTCAGGGAATAAAGAACATATTCCAGCGAATAACCTCATTGTAGTCCCGGAATTCTTTGCATCAACTTTGTTGGCGGGAGCATGAATGTTGCCACCGTCAATCATAACGCTTTCCACATCGTATATCACAGATGCACCGATTGACTCACAGGCTTTCAGCGTAGATTCTGTATCTTCACTAATCAATGCCCCCCTAACGGTACTACGGCCTTTTGCCATCGACGAAAGGAAGAATGCGCGATGAGTATGACTTTTAGAAGGAGGCGGATTTATCCTACCAGATATCTTACCGCCTTGAAATTCAATCTTCATAATAATAACACCTCCGTAGTTCCAACAAGCATCATACTTTCATTCGTAATGTTGCCGGTTCTATTTCTTAGATAATGGTATACACATTATTAATAAAACAATGTTGGAAGTACCCATAAGAAAAATACTAGATTTTGATATATAACACGATAGAACGTAAAAAAAATCCTATAAACGATTATATGAATAATATCAAAAAATATGTAATAATAAGAGAAAATATTATATAGAAGTGCAAACACTAAATTATCAATTCAACATCAAAGAGGATACCTATGGCAAAGAAACAATTCAAGGCAGAAACCAAACGTCTTATGGAACTGATGATCAACTCAATATATACTCATAAAGAGATTTTTTTAAGAGAGATCGTCTCTAACGCTTCAGATGCGATAGACAAGATGAACTATCATGCGATGACAGATCCGTCCATAGGGCTTTCAAAAGATGATTTTCGTATAAATATCGCTCTGGATGAGGAAGCACGTACTATCACAGTTTCCGACAACGGAGTCGGCATGACTGCCAAAGATATGGAAAAGAATCTTGGAATGATAGCATACAGCGATTCTTCAGACTTTAAATCGAAACTTGAAGAAGGTGCTGACAGTGAAGTAATCGGACAGTTCGGAGTAGGATTTTACTCTGCGTTCATGACTTCAGATAAAGTTACAGTACTATCAAAAGCATACGGAAACGAAGAAGCCTCCATTTGGGAAAGCAACGGTTCTGACGGTTACACAATAAAGAAGAGTGAAAGAGACTCGTTTGGAACAGACGTCGTTATGCATATTAAGGACGATACAGAAGGCGAAGAATACGACGAATTCTTAGATCCAACACGTCTTAAAGAATTGATTAAAAAGTACTCAGATTACGTTCGCTGGCCAATCCATATGGATGTTGAGGTAAGCGAGTGGGTAGACTCTAACGAAAAGGAAGAGGACGGCACTCCAAAAAGGGAACAAGTCACCTCGATTCAGAATCAAATCATCAACAGCATGATACCCATTTGGCAGAAAAGCAAAGAGGACGTCACCGACGAACAATGTATCGAGTTCTATAAACAGAAATTCCATGATTTTGAAGACCCTATATCCGTCGTACGAGTAAACGCGGAAGGACGTACCAGTTACAAGGCCCTACTTTTTATTCCTAAAAGAGCACCTTATGACTTCTATACAAGAGAATTCCAGCCGGGTCTACAACTATACTCGTCTGGAGTTATGATAATGGATAAGTGTGCAGATCTTCTTCCATATTACTTCCGCTTTGTACGTGGAGTAGTAGATTCACCAGACTTTTCGCTTAATATTTCACGTGAAGTGTTACAACACGACCGCCAGCTTAAGATGGTCGGATCAAACTTAACAAAGAAAATTAAGACCGAACTTGAACGCATAATGGAAGACGAGCCAGAAGTTTACAAAGAGTTCTATCTCAGCTTCGGACAGCAGCTAAAATATGGTATCGTAGACAATTACGGTGCCGATAAGGACGTATTAAAGGACCTTATCATGTTTGAGTCTGCTAAAGAAGGGCTAATCAGCATTTCTGACTACGTAAAGAACATGCCAGAAGGCCAGGAAAAGATCTACTACGTCATATCAGACTCAGTAGAACGGGCTAAGAGCCTTCCTCAAGTGGAACCTGTTGTCGATAAGGGATACGATGTACTCTGTATGACCGACGATGTAGATTCGTTCTTAGTCAACATTATGAACGAGTATGACGGAAAGTCATTCTGCAACGTATCAACTGAAGACCTCGGTCTAGAATCTGAAGAAGAAAAGAAAGAAGCAGAAGAAAAGAATGAGAAATTCAAAGACGTACTTGAATTTGCTAAAGAAACTCTCGGCGACAGTGTTACTGACGTTAAGATATCCCGCAAATTGAAGAACCACGCGGTCTTATTGACCACACAGGGCAACATAACCTTTGAGATGGAGAAATACTTCAAAGACATGCCTGGTAACGATGGCGAGACTATGAAGGCCTCCCGCGTCCTAGAACTCAATGCAGAACATCCTGCATTTGGATCCCTTGAAGCCGTCTATAAAGTAGACAAAGAAAAGGCTGCAAAAATGGTAAAAATAATGTACGGTCAGGGTAGTCTCATGGCCGGCATCCCATTGGAAGATCCAATAGCACACTCAGATCTAGTATTGAGTATGTTCTGATAACAACCAAGGGTCGATGATATATCTTTGATATTGAGGCCCTTCGTTGAATGTGCCAGTAAAAATAAATAGTGAACACTTGAAAATGCGTTTACTAAAAAATCAAACTTTTTAATTAATTTTATAACTTTATCTTCAGTTACTTTCACCGATTACAGGCACCAGATTAACGCCTCTTTTTGATGGATCTCTCACCTTTGAAGCCATTAATTCTTGAACTTTATTATACAACTTTGGAGAAACTGCCGTATGAGCATCGTGACGTATGAGAATGTCTTCCCATCTCATATATCCAGCATATATTGGATTGTGCAGTATGTTACGTAAGTTGTAAACATTCCATATGTTACCTTTACGAGTGAGTTTTTCCTCATCGTTAAGATTTCTACATATCTCATCAATGGTCCTTCCATCATAGTACTGGAAAAATATATTTTCTACAATATCCAACTCACTGGTTAAGGCTTCTAACGATCCTTTATTAATATTATATCCGAAGGGTGGATTGAACCCCATAGTCTTCTTGTCTGAGTCGTCGTTCTCTAAGTTCTCTGCCTTTTCCCGCATTCCCATGTATGTACGTTCGCCAATCTGTTCGCTTTCAAGTTGGGCAATACGTTGTATCATATCGACTACGAAACGTCCCAGAGCATTAGTTGTGTCAAGAGCTTCACTGGAAGAAACAAACATCTTATTGTTTTTGTCTAATTCTTCCATCATTTCCATAAAGTTACGGCTGTTTCTATGGATACGATCCATCTTTACAACAAGAATAACGTCCCAGGCATCAGATTCTTCAATCATACGAGTATATGCTGGACGTTTTATGTTCCTTCCAGAGTAGCCATCGTCATCGTAGACTTTTGATATGCTCCAATTCTGAGCTATGCAATAATTTGTTAAAATTTCTTTTTGAGCGTTTAAAGAGTATCCTTCTTGAGCCTGCTCATCCGTTGAGACTCGAATGTATAAAGCCGCTCTTAAATTCTCATTATCAGACATTTAATGGCCCGTTCACTGCCTCATAGGATTTTCTTTCTACTATGGCGTTGTGTTCGCCTCTTCTTATAATCCCGTCCCATTCGATATATCCTAGATATATTGGATTGTGAAGTATGTTGCAAATGGATTGCCTGTTCCATTGACCGCCTTTCTTTGCAGGTATATTTGACCTATTTAGGGAATTTGCGATGTCTTCCATGGAAGATCCTTCGTTATAAAGACGATATATTGCACTTACTGTGTAGGCTTCGTCTTCTATGACTTCAAGATTTCCTTTGGAATACACGTATCCATATGGATGGCCGGACCCCATAGGCCCGGTACCAAAATGAGCCTTCTGGGTCATACCTACCTTGACGCGTTCTCCAATCTGTTCACTTTCAAGTTGTGCAATTCTCTGCATGATATCCATAACGAATCTGCCCATAGCAGTAGTCGTATCAAATTTCTCTTGCATCGAGTTGAACTCTTTACCGTTATTACGTAAATCGTTCATCATCAGTGTAAAATTTACACTGTTTCGATGAATTCGGTCCATTTTTAAAACTACAAGAATGTCCCAGTCCTCTGAT